>NZ_JABMEG010000003.1 GCF_013179735.1 Permianibacter fluminis
CATGCCAGTCGCGCCACCATGAGCCGGAGTGCTGTTTTGCCTCGGCTTGCCAGAGCAGCGGGTCTTTCGGCAGTTCGTCGTTGGTTTGATAACCGTATTTGTCGCTGCCATCCGGATTGATCACGCCGGCGATATGGCCGGAGCCGCCGAGCACGAAGCGGACCGGGCCGCTGTGCAGCAGCGCGCCTTTGTAGGTCGCTGTCCACAGCGCGATGTGATCCTGTTCAGTCGAGAGAAAGTAGACCGGCGTCTTGATCTTGCGGATATCGATCGGGGTGTCGAGCAGGGTGATGCCGTTAGCATCCTTGAAGCGGTTGTGCAGATACATGTTGCGCAGATAAAAGCTGTGCATCTTGCTTGGCAGGTTGGTCGCGTCGCAGTTCCAGTACAGCAGGTCAAACGCCATCGGGTTCTTGCCGAGCAGGTAGTTGTTGACCCAGTAACTCCAGATCAAATCGTTTTCGCGTAAGGAATTGAACGCGGTCGCCATGTTGCGACCGTTGAACACGCCTTCTTTTGCCATTTGCGCGTCGAGCAGATCGAGCTGTTGCTCGTCGATGTAAACGCCGATTTCGCCCGGTTCAGAAAAATCGATCAGCGTTGCCATATAAGTAGCGCGGGCAATCGGATTCTTCTTTTTCGGTTGCTGTTCGGCTTGGGCCGCGAAGTAGGCGAGCGTGCTGGCCAGCAGCGTACCGCCGAGGCAATAGCCCATGGCGTTCAGCTCTTTCTCGCCGGTGATTTTCTGCACTGCGGCGATGGCGGCCAGCGTACCGTCGGTCAGGTAATCATCAAAGCCTCTGTCTTTGTGTGCGGCGCCCGGATTGACCCAGGAGATCACAAACACGGTGTGGCCCTGGGCAACGGCCCAGCGCACCAGCGAGTTCTGCGGCCGCAGATCCAGAATGTAGAACTTGTTGATCCACGGCGGAATGATCAGCAGCGGCCGCTTGTGCACTTTTTCGGTGGTCGGAGTGTATTGAATCAGCTGGATCAAATCGTTTTGATACACCACGGCGCCCGGCGTTGCCGCGACATTGACGCCCGGCGTGAAGGCATCGAGATCGGTCATTCTGATGTTCAGGCGGCCGCCGCCACGCACGGTGTCTTCCAGATAATGAGCAACGCCACGCAGCAGACTCAAGCCTTGCGTGCGCTGCGCTTCGGCCCAGACATCGGGATTGGTCAGCGGAAAATTGCTTGGTGAAAACGCATTGATCGCTTGCCGGGTGAAAAAGCGCAGCGCTTCGGTTTGTTCACGCTCGCTGATGTTGGTCGGTTGCAGGGCTTTGAACATGTGCTCGGCGTACATCAGGTAGGTTTCGCGCAGCAGCGTGTAGTAACCCTGATTCCAGTGTTCGCTCTTGAAGCGCTTGTCGGTGCTCGGGTTGGCGCCCGAAACCGCACCGCCTGCCGGCGCCATCCGCGCGGCCAGTTGCTGTTGCCAGGCGTTGGCATCGAACGCCTGCAGGCTGGGGTGCTGCGGACCGCGCGCCTGCCACAGCGCCCAGCTTTCCTGAAAGCAGCGCGCCCAGATGGCGGCCAGCCGGGCCATGTCCTGGCTGAAGTCGGCGCCGCCTTGGGCGTAAATGGCGATCAGCTGCTGCCAACTCTTGCTGATCCGGGCCATCAGCTCGGCCTGCTCAGCGGCGGGGTTCAGCTCCGGGGTTGCGGCGTTCGCGCTCATCACGTGGGTCCTTTTATGCCTGTAATGCGGTTAATCCGGGTCTTGCCGGTGGCGGGACCGGTACTGAGGAAAACGTACCAGTCGAGGCCGGGGCGGCCAGTCAATTGTCGTCTCACCGTCATGCTGGCAGATTATTGTTGCATTGCAACATCAATCGATCTATGCTGCGCCGCAACATACTGCCAATAGGAGGCAATGCCATGTGGAACAATCTGTTTAACTCGATCAACGAACAAGGCCGTTCGTTCTACCAGCCGGTGGTGGAGTTTAACCAGCTGGTATTGCGCCAGGCAGAAAAGCTCGGCCAAGCCCAGCTCGAAAGCTTCAACGCCTACGCCGCACTCGGCCTCAAGCAGCTGCAAGCCGCTGCCAAAGTTGCCGATGCCGAGCAGCTCAAGTCGCTGGCCAGCCAGCAACTGGAAGTGCTGCAGACCCTGCAAGCCCGGGTGAGCGAAGACGCCAGCAAGTTCGGCGCGCTGATTGAAGAAAACCGCAAGGAAATCACCGGCTTTGTCGCCGAGCGTTTCCCGGTTGCTGACGTCACTGCCAAACCGGCCAAGGCCAGCAAAGCAGCCTAAGCTGTTTTGAGCGGTTGTTATTGAGCGGTTTTATTGAGTGGCTGTTTTGACCGCTCAGTAAATCGGTAAACCTGTTTGAGCTGATGGCAGCTCCCCCAAGCCGCCATCAGTCAGGCATCGCAGCGATTGTGATGCCAACCTAATTTTCTGACAGTCTGCGAGAGCAAACCCTTCTCGAAGCCCCGGTCGGCGTCATGCCACCGGGGTATTTTTTTGCCCGGCAAAATGCGGGCACGTGTCCGCAGCTCGCGGAGAATTCGTGTGAGTCACGCGGCTGCGCAATCGGGCATGTGTGACGGCGTGATTGAGCGGCTGCTTCGCCAATCGATGTAGCCCGGATGCAATGAAATGGAATCCGGGGAGCGGTTTAGAGGGCTCCCCGGATTCCGCAGCGCTGCATCCGGGCTACGTTTATTGCCTGTCAGCAGTACCCGGTCATAAATGCCCGGTCGTAAATGCCCGATCACAAATGTCCGATTACAAAACTGGCACCACAAATACTGGCATCACATATACCGGCTTGCTCACTCCGTTACCGTCACCACGACCTTGCCATTGGCTGCGCCTGTTTCGAGCCAACGGTAAGCTTGTTCTGCCGTATCGAGCGTGAATCGCGTCGGATCGAGCCGTGGCTTCAGTGCTCCTTCATCGGCCAAGCGTGCCGCTTCGCGCATGATGCTGCCGTGGTGCTCGCGGTAGCGTCCGGTTTGCAACGGCATCAACGTGAACACGCCGGAGTAAGTCCCGGCACGGAAAGAAAGCGGCGCCAACGAATGGTTGCCCCAACCCAGGGCGCTGACGACATGGCCGCGATAAGGCCGAACCGCCTGAAAGGAATCGTCCAGCGTGCTGCCACCCACGGTGTCGAAGATGATGTCGAAGCCTTCGCCTTTGCTGTGACGATCCACGTATTGCGTTACCGATTGCTGCTGGTAATCGATAAACGTCGCGCCCAGCTGCTCGATGACATCCTGCTGGCTCGCTTTGCCGGTGGCGAAGACCGTGGCGCCAAACGCGCGGGCAATCTGGATCGCAACGTGGCCAATGCCACCCGCGCCGCCATGGATCAAGACCGACATCGCCGGCGCCACGTTTGCGCGGTCCACCAGACCTTCCCAGGCCGTGATGAACACCAGCGGCAGCGCCGCTGCTTCCCGCATGGACAGCGCGGCCGGTTTGGGCGCGAGCAGCGCCGGATCAACGGCCATGTACTCCGCCAGTGCGCCCTGCACGCCACCGACACCGCCGACCATGCCGAACACGTCATCGCCGACACGAAAATCTTTCACGCCTGAACCCACGGCCACGACGGTGCCGGCCATATCCATCGCCAACACCGCTGGCAACGGTTGTTTGGCGTGCGCGGCCTTGCCGGCGCGGATTTTGGTATCCAGTGGGTTAAGGCCCGCTGCACGCACCCGCACCAGCACCTGGTCATCACCGGGGATGGGGGTCGGCATCCAGTCGATGCGCAGCGGTTGGCCATAGTCGTCCTGAATGGCGGCATGCATGTGGGCGGGGAAAGCGGTGGCAGACATGGGTCAATCTCCAAAGAGGCGAGGTGACTGACAGTAGCGCCAACAAATTTGCGCGAGAAGCGCTATAAATGCATGCATGTCATACGTAAATGTATTGGTCATCGCAATGCAATGGGGTGATGTCCAAGTCTTTCTCGCGGTGGCACGGACCGGCTCACTGGGCGCGGCCGGCCGGCAGCTCGGTTTGGCCCAACCCACCATCGGCCGCCGCATTACCGCGCTGGAACAATCCGTTGCTGCGGTGCTGTTTCAGCGCAGCCATACCGGCCTGATGCTGACGGATGCCGGCGTGTCGGTGCTCGCTGCGGCCGAACGTATGGAAGAAGAGGCGCTGCATTTCCAGCGCCGGCTTGCTGGGGGCGAACAGGCCTTGTCCGGCCTTATCCGAATCACGGCATCCGACTGGTTTGGTCATTACGTGCTGACACCGGCGCTCGCCGAATTTGCCAAACGGCACAATCAAATCGAAATCGAACTGCTTACTGACAGCCGGGCTTATGACCTTGCCCGCCGAGAAGCCGATCTCGCGTTCCGGATCACACCATTTGAAGGCCCCGACATCGTTTCGCGACGTTTCCTGCGCATGCACTATGGTTTGTACGCGGCAGCGGAGGCGGCGCCGCTGCAAGCGCAGGGCGAAGGCGCGCGCGTGATCACAATGAACAGCGCATTCGGTGGCATGCCGGATGTGGAATGGCTCGCGCGGCATTTGCCACGCGCCAGCGTGGTATTCACCAGCAACAACCGGGAAGTTCAGGCGCGTGCCTGCGCCGATGGCGTCGGGCTCGCGGTGTTACCCGTTGCATTAGCGGCGCAACACCCGCAGTTGCAAGCCATCACGCTGACCGAGCCACCACCGTCCCGGCTGACCTGGATTGGCTACCACCAGGATCTGCGCCGACTGGGCAGGCTCCGGGCATTGCTCGATTTTCTGATTGAGCGGTTCCCGCCGATTGAAGAATAAAGCGTGAAGATGGAAGAAAGCGGGAAGAGATTGGCGCTACCGTGCTGCATCTCTCGTCGCCCGAATCCGCCGTCATTGTCGGTGCCGAAATCATCGCCGACGGCAACATGAGTCAGAGCTGATTTCAAATCAGTTTGTGCTTGGAAGAAATGATAGATTTCGGCTCATTGTGCCTCTGCCAAGCCTACCGAACTACCTAGCGCCCTCTTCATTCTTGAGTTGAAAACGAAATTAGGTCAGATTCCAAACCATTCAAAACTTTTAGGTGGCGCCATGAGGCAACGCGAAGTCCAGATCGTCTCCTACTTCTCACTACCAACTGATCTAGCGTCTGTCATGCGTTCCTGGCCTGAGTTCGTGGAGGGGCAGGAGTACTCCGTTACTCTTCGCTCCGACAGCGGTCCAGTAGAGGTACGACTGCGCGACGACGACGGCACCTACGTGTCCGTCATTGGGCCCGACGCGGGGCTGCTATATGAGCGGGTACTCGGTGTAGTGATTTATGAACTTTCGAAGCACAGCGACAATCTTATGGTGCATCGTGTTTCTTGATTAATCGTAGCCCGGATGAAATGAAATGGAATCCGGGATGCAGTTCGAAAAGCTCCCGGATTTCGCGTCGCTGCATCCGGGCTACGTTTGTTCACTGTTTGCGATGAGGCGTTGGCCGTCAGGCATCGTTCAATGCATTTGGTAATTCGCGCGAGCGGTTACCGTCCGTTACTTCCCGGCACTGCTCAGCACCATATTGACCACGACGATCAGGGTCACGATGAACACAATCACGAAGATCACGCCAAGGGCGATGTAGTCGCCGGGTTTGCCGTGTTGAAAATCCTGTTGCCGTTTCTTTTCGCTTTGCACGCCGAAGGCGGCGGCGGCGACGCTTTGCAGCATGTTGAGCACGCCCGGGCGCTGAGGTTCTTGTTCGGGTGTCGGGGTGTTGGCGGGCTGATCGGACATGGCGGGCTCCGGGGTGTGGATGGGGGCAATGGCGTATTGTCGCCGATTTGGCGTCCGGCTGCCTTCATGGGCTGCGCGCATCAGGCGGTTTGCGCAAACGCCGGCTAGCTGACGGAAATGCGCGAATAAAAAAGCCGGCTGCTGCCGGCTTTTTTTGAAGTCTGATGCGGTTGGCGGAGAACGGGCTCAGCGGACGAACAGTTCGAGAAAATCAACGAAGTGCAGGCTGGGCATTTGGTGTGAGCCGATGGCCCAATCAACCCAGCTGACATCGTCCTTTTTCTTTTTCGGGCACTGGTCCGGGTCTTGCGCCGGATTTTGCTCGGTCTGCGGCGCGACTTGCTGGCCGCCCGGGACCGGATTCTGACAGCGCTGCTCGGCGGCGAGTACACCAACGGCACTGAGTGCCATGAAGGCCAGTACCAGCAAGCGTTTCATTGTCATTCCTCCCATCCGGGGTCGCCGGGACCGTAGCCTGATTGGCCGCGTCCGTCCGGTTCCTGTGCTTTATGCTGTGCCGACGCAGCGCCTGCGTTTTACGGCACCGGGCATTGTAGGCCGATCGCCGGCCAATGGATCACGCCGCCGGTCGGCAAAATTACCAAAACAAGCTTACCAGTTAACCGCCGACCTGCTGATTGGCTGGGATGTCGGCACCAATGGCCGGCCGACCCTGCCGCATCCGGACAATGGCCAGGGCCATTTCCAGCGCCTGTTCGCCGTTGAGGCGGGGGTCGACCAGGCTGTGATAGGCCCGGTCGAGGCCGGCTTCGTCGAGGCCGCGGGCGCCGCCGATGCACTCGGTCACCGCTTCACCGGTCAACTCAAAATGCACGCCGCCGAGCACCGACCCCTGTTGCCGGTGCAGCGCAAATGCCTGCTCCAGCTCGCTCAGGATGTCGTCGAAGCGGCGGGTCTTGATACCGCTGGCGGTCAATTGGGTGTTGCCATGCATCGGGTCGCAGACCCAGAGCACGGGATGCGCGTCCTGCCGGACTGCGTCGATCAGTGCCGGCAGATGCTGCTGGATACGGCTGGCGCCGAAACGGTGAATCAGGGTCAGCCGACCCGGAATGCGCGCCGGATTGAGCCGCTCACAGAGCGCGCGCAAGCCATCGCCACTGAGCCCGGGGCCGACTTTGACGGCGACCGGATTGGCGATGCCGCGCAGGTATTCGATATGGGCGCCGTGCAGATCGGCGGTGCGCATGCCAACCCAGGGCAGATGGGTGGAAAAGTTGTACCAGCGGCCCTGCGCGTCCGGATTCAGGCTGGCTTTGCGGGTCAGCGCCGATTCGTAATGCAGGTGCAACGCTTCGTGGCAGGTGAACACTTCCTGCGCGGGGAAGATGGCAGCAGAAAAGACGGCGGCAGCAAAACCCGTAGCAGGAAAATCAGGCCTGGCTGCCATTTTATCGAGCCCGCGCTGGCGCGCCGCCGTGCTGATCTCCGCCGCGACGCCGTGGCCATTTTCCCGGGCAAATGCCCGGCGCACTTCATCGACGATGTGTTGATAGTCGGCGGCGCGCGGACTCTGCGCCATGAAATCCAGATTCCAGTGCTCGGCTTCGGCCAGATCGGTAAAGCCGCTTTCGGTCAGCGCCCGAATGTAGTTCAGCGTCAGTGAGGCGAGGCTGTAACCGGTCAGCAAACGCTGCGGATCGGGCGTGCGCGCGGCCAGCGAAAATTCGGCGTCGTTGATCAAATCGCCGCGATAGCTCGGCAAGGTGATGCCGTCGCGGGTTTCGCTTTCGTCGCTGCGCGGTTTGGCGTACTGGCCGGCAATGCGACCGACCCGGACGATCGGCACATTCAGGCCGTGCAGCAGCACCAGACTCATCTGCAGCAGGATTTTCAGTTTGCTGGTGATGCGTTCGCTGGTGCAGTCGGCAAAACTTTCCGCGCAGTCACCGCCTTGCAACAGAAAGCGTTTGCCGGCGGCGGCATCCGCCAACTGGCTTTGCAGGCGGTCGATTTCGCTGGTCGTGACCAGCGGCGGCAGTCGGCGCAATTCGGCCGTGGCGCGGCTGAGCGCCGCCGCATCGGGATAGGGCGGAAACTGGCTCAGCGGCAACGCTTGCCAGGAATCGGGATGCCACATGGTTGGGGTCTGCCTGCCGGACCCAGCGGCCGGTCGCGGGTGCGCTCGGTGCGGGGCGTGGGCAGGGCGTGTCTGAACTGATCAATGGCGCCATCGTACACCGGCTGTCTGGCGCCTGCATGACGACGATCAGTGAAACCGCGGCAACCTCGGCGCTAACGGCAGCGCTCAGAGCGGCAGGTTCTGCGCCAGCGCGGTCTTGGCCGCCGGCGAAATATCAAACAGCGTGGCGATGCCGACCAGCCGGCTGAGCTCGCTGCGAAACTCGTTGGCGCGGTGCCGGGAGTTGCCGAGGATGGGCAGCAGCGCGTCGTCCAGCTCGCGTCGCGGCAGGCTTGGCACTGGCGTCAGAATCAGTTGAAACAGCTGGCCACCCTGGTTCAGAAAAGCGGTCAGGTTGTCGTTGCTGGTGGCACGCGGCAACACTTGCCAGCGCGCCGGCGTGGTGGTGCTGGCAGGCATCAGCAGCAGTTTGTGAAAGGCGACTTTTTCCACCGCGCCGACCGAATTGCAGATGCCGGCCAGCAGATCGTAAAGCACCGGCAAATCCGCCAACGCGGCCAAAACGGCGGCGCCTTGGGGGCCGTTGAATGGCGCGCCCGGTTCGCTGCCGTGATGATGGCCAAGCGCCAGCAACTGCGGATGCTTGTCCTGATCGCGGGCGACAAACAGCGGACAACCAATCAGGCCGCGCACCAGCACCTGTTCCGACAATTGCGACTCGGCAGTTTCCTGCCGCTCGTTGTGACAGACCGGCAGCCGGCCGCGATTCTGCTGAATGATGTGGGCAAAAAACCGCGCCGCGCGATGCCCGACCACGCGAAAGTCGCGCTCCAGCGTCAAGCGCCGACCCAGTTGCCGAACGACCCGATACGGCTGGTCGGCAAGTTCTTCCGGCTCTTTCACTTTTTGCTGCAACACCGGAAAGCTGACTCGCAACCATTCGCGCGGGGTCAGGCCGATGTCGTTGTGCAATTCGAGGCCGAGACCGTTGATGGAAAAGTCGAGCGACTCGCCAGCGAATTCGCGGCCATCTTCGGTATGCAGCAGCATCGGTGTGCGGTAGCGAAAGCGCTCTTGCGCGCGCGCGCCGCGCAGGCCGAGTGCGGTCAGTGGCGCCAGTTCGGTCGGCTGCTTCTGACGCTCACTGGTCAGTGTGTTTGGGGTCAGTGCATTCGGAGTCAGTGCGCTCGGGATCAGCGCGTATTCGCGCAGCCACTCTGGCGCCAACATGTGGGCCGGATTTGGTAGCGGTCCGAGCGGCACGATGGCCAGTCCGTACTGCTGGCGTTGCAGGCGCTGCTGCCAGGCCAGCACGGTCGGCGCCAGTTCATCAGGCAGCAGTTCCAGCGCCTGTTCGATCTGGCCGGCATCGAGCGGTTTTTGCCGCTGCCCGGTGCTGGCGACTGCAACCGCATGTGCCGCCAGCGTTTGCCAATCGGCCCGTCGCAGCGGTGTCAGCGCGGAGGCCGGCAACAGGTAATCACCGCGCTCGGTGCGCAGCCAGTAATGCAGCGCGGTGTGGCTGGTGGCTTGCTGCTGTTGCTGCCAGTCGGCGCTGCTGGCGCCCGCTGCCAAGCGTGCGGCGATTTGTGGCAGCACTTGCAAATCCTGCTCGCGTTGCCAATCGGCAGCGGTGGTGACAAACAGCAGTTCCGGCCGCTCCTGATCGAGAGCAAAAAACGCTTCGGCAAACCAGGCGCGCTGGCTGTACAGACGCTCGTAGATGCGGGCATAGGTGGCCGGCAGCGCGTCTTTCAATTCCATTTTGTAGCGGGCGAGCTGGTGCTCGATGAAGCTCGGCACAAACGCGTCAAAGACATGCTCGGTGGCGCGCATGACCCGTTTCAGGCGCAGCAGTTTCTTGTCACCGTCGCGATCGGTACCGAGCACTGTGTAGGCAATGCTGCCGAGCGGTTCGTCGGCGCGTTGCTGCAGTTCGTGGTAGTGCACCAGCACATTGCTGTTGGTCGGAATGTCATCGCTGGCGGCAATCTGCACGCGCACGCCGAGCAGCGACAGATCAAGGGTTTTGCCGGCGACGGTTTTGTTGCCGCCCGGCTTGTCGCTGTCGAGTTCGATGTTGATGGCGGAAACGAAATTGAGCCGGGACTCGTGCCGGTGCGGACGATAGCCAAACGGAATCCGGCGGATGGCCTCTTCGCTGCCGGCGTTTGGTTCGCGGTTGCTCAATGTGGGCACGGCGGGTTGCGCGGCATTGCTGGCCAGCGTCCGTTCATACACGCCGATGGTGTAGCGGCCCTTGAAGTCGACCATGGCCTGTTCGAAGGCGGCGATGGCGGCGTCATCAAGCCAGTGGGTGCGGCCACCGTGTGGATAGGCGCGGCAGCGCTTGCCGCGCTCGGGCCGCAGATCGATGGTGCGTAAACAGGGTTGCTCCAGCCGTTTGGCTTCGAGCGGATCGACCATCGGTTTGCGTGGCGCCGGTGGTTTGATATCGGCCATTTATTGTTCTCATCTACACCCGGCGCGGCATGGAGGTGTGCCGGGGTTGCCAATGTGCTTGCCCAATCAGCATAGCTGTTGTGCTGCGGTTTTGAGGTCGACCTCCCGTCGCGGCCATGCCAAGACAGCGCCAGGACAACTCCGGGACAATTCCAAGACAGCGCCGATTGCTGGTCGGGGGCGCCGGTGCCCGCCATAATGCCGGCCACTGTGGACAAAAGGTTATCGGCCGCGATGGCGAAAAATAAAACGGTCTATGCCTGCGCGGCGTGCGGGGCGATCAGCAGCAAATGGGCCGGCCAGTGTGGCGATTGCGGTGCCTGGAATACGCTCAGCGAGCAGGTCGAAGTGGCGGCTGCTTCGCGCGGCGGCCGCTTTGGCGGTTACACCGGCAGCGCGTCGCCGGTGACCCGGCTGACGGCGGTGGCGCCCGGCCAGGTCGAACGTTGGCCGACCGGCGCCGGCGAGCTCGATCGGGTGCTCGGTGGCGGGCTGGTGCCGGGCTCGGTGGTGCTGCTCGGCGGTGACCCCGGCATCGGCAAATCAACGCTGCTGACGCAAACGCTTTGTCTGCTGGCGCAGACCCGGCCGGCGCTGTACGTCACCGGTGAAGAGTCGCTGGAGCAGGTCAGCTTGCGGGCGCAGCGGCTCGGCTTGGGCGATTCACCACTGGCCTTGCTGGCCGAGACTCAGGTCGAGCGCATCATCGCCACCGCCGAAAAAGAAAAGCCGCAAGTAATGGTGGTGGACTCGGTGCAGACGCTGTACACCGAGCAGCTGCAAAGCGCGCCGGGCGGCGTGTCGCAAGTGCGCGAGAGCGCGGCGCAATTGACCCGTTTTGCCAAGCAGACCGGTACCGCCTTGTTTCTGGTTGGTCATGTCACCAAGGACGGCGCGCTGGCTGGCCCGCGCGTGCTTGAGCACATGGTCGATGCGGTGCTCTATTTCGAAGGCGAAAGTGACGGCCGTTATCGCTTGGTGCGGGCGGTCAAGAACCGCTTTGGCGCGGTCAACGAGCTTGGCGTGTTCGCGATGACCGAGTCCGGTCTCAAGGAAGTGAAAAACCCGTCGGCAATTTTTCTGTCACGGACCAGCGATCCGGTGCCGGGCTCGCTGGTCACCGCGACCTGGGAAGGCACCCGGCCGCTGCTGGTCGAGGTGCAGGCGCTGGTCGACGAGACCAAGGCCGGCAATCCGCGCCGGGTCGCGGTTGGGCTGGATGGCAACCGCATCGCGATGCTGCTTGCCGTGCTGCACCGTCACGGCGGTGTGATCACTTACGATCAGGATGTGTTTCTGAACGTGGTCGGCGGCGTCCGGGTGCTGGAAACCGGCGCCGATTTGCCGCAGCTGCTGGCGGTGTTGTCGTCCTTGCGCAACCGACCGCTCGATACCGGCCTCATCAGCTTCGGTGAAGTCGGTCTGGCCGGCGAATTGCGGCCGGTGCCGAACGGTCAGGACCGGCTCAAGGAGGCGGCCAAGCACGGCTTCAAGCGGGCGATTGTGCCGGCCGCCAATGCCCCGCGCACGCCGATTGCCAACATGCAGGTGCAGGCGGTCAAATCGCTGGCGGAAGCCCTGGCCGTGGCGTTTGATTGAGGGCCGGCGGCCGTACCTGACGTGGAAAAAAACGACGGTAAAAACCAAGGATGTTAAAAACAAATCAGGCGGGCCATGACCCGCCTGATTTGTTTTCAAGCACCGATGGATTCGCCGACTGGCGCGGGCTGCGCCAGTGCTGTCAGCTCAGGCGTGCAGGGCCGGCAGCTCGCGTTCGAGCAGGCTGGCATCGCCCAGATTGAGCTCCACCAGGCGGCGCAGATGGGTGATGCTGTCGACATCGATGCTGTCGCATTCCAGACCACGAACGCCTTCGCGATCATGGGCGACGCGCACCTGCATCCGGATATGGGTGTCGTCATCGAGCGGGATTTCCAGCGCCAGCGGGGTGATCAGGCTGACATCACGGAATTCGCCCGCCACTTCCACCAAGGCGCCATGCAGCGACAGATCGTGCACCTCGCAGGGCACGCGGCCATTGGCGTCGCACAGGAATGCGCCGGTGAAAAAGTCGACCCGCCGGAAACGGCGGCGGTCATCTGGACTGGTCATGTCGTCGGGATCTTGCGCGGGTAGCCGGGAAAGCATGGCCACAGTATAGGTAATGCCGGCCAATTGCGTGTGCCGGTGTGACCGCGCAAGTGGCCGCCACTGGCACAAGTTGACCAAATCACTTGGCGTAATCGCCGCATGCACTATTCTTGAGGTCGTACCGGGGGCGCTGCTGCCGGTACTTGGGCTTGGCCAAGCCGTTTGGCCAGCCCTTCTCGGCAACCCCGGAATTTGTGGATAGCTCATGAACCTGATTGTTGGCGCCATCATTGTATGGGCAGCGGTTATTGCCGGTTACACCTTGTCGGGTGGCCAGTTGCTGGCCCTGTGGCAACCGTTCGAAGTGCTTACCATCTGCGGCGCCGCGTTCGGCGCCTTCTTCATCTCCAATCCGATGAGCGTGGTCAGCACCACCATCAAGAGCAGCTTCGGCCTGCTTGGCGGCACGCCCTACAACAAGACGCTGTACATGGAATTGTTGTCCTGCCTGTATGACGTGTTCCAGAAAATCCGCAAGGAAGGGTTGATCGCCATCGAAGGCGATATTGACGATCCGAAATCCAGTGCGATTTTCAGCAAGTACAAACTCATCACCAAAGACCACCATGTCATGGACTTCATCTGCGACTACCTGCGGCTGATGGTGGTGGGTGACATGGCGGCGCACGAACTCGAAGCGCTGATGGATGCCGAGCTGGAAACCCATCACAGTGAAGCGCTGCTGCCATCGACGGCACTGGCCAAAGTGGAAAATGGTTTGCCCGGTTTCGGTATCGTCGCGGCGGTCATGGGTATTGTGATCACGATGGGCAGTCTCGGCGGCCCGCCGGAAGTGCTCGGTCACCACGTCGGTGCGGCGCTGGTCGGTACCTTCCTCGGTATTTTGCTCGCGTACGGTTTTGTCGGGCCGATGTCGACCCAGATGGAGCATCGGGTCCGCGAAGAGGGCAAGTTCTACGAATGCATCAAGGTCTCGCTGCTGGCCTGCGTCAGCGGTGCGCCGCCGCAGATCGCGGTCGAATTTGGTCGCAAGGTGTTGTACAGCACGGTGCGGCCATCGTTCACCGAACTGGAAAAACGGGTGCGTGGCGGTTGAGTGTGGATTCAACCGAGGTGGTCGCGCAACGCATGATGCAGAGACACTAGAAAATGGCCGACGACGGCAAACAACCCCTCATCATCAAAAAGGTCAACAAAGGCCACGGTGGTGCCCACGGTGGTGCCTGGAAAGTCGCGTTCGCCGATTTCGTCACCGCGATGATGGCGTTCTTCCTGTTGCTCTGGTTGCTCGGCAGTACGACCAAGGAACAGAAAGGGGCGATCTCGAAATACTTTACCGATCCGGGTGGCACCATGGTTGGTGAGGGGGGCGTCAACGCCTCGCTGATTGAAATGGGCGAACCGAAGCTGCCCAGCACCCAGGAAACCCCGGAAGTGATCGCGCCCGGCGCGCTGGCCGATACCGAGCAGGAGGGCCCGGACGACGAGCAGTCGATGCAGAAAAAGCTGGAGGAAATCGAACAACAGCAACTGGAAGACTTGAAGCAGCAGATGATGGAGATGGTTGAAAGCAACATGGCTTTCACCGACTACAAGGATCAGATCCTGATCGACATCACGCCAGAAGGGCTGCGTATCCAGATTGTCGACAAGGACAAGCGGCCGATGTTCGATTCCGGCAGTCCGCAAATGCAGTATTACTCGATCGCCATTTTGCAGAATCTGGCCAAGCTGATCGCCCAGGTGCCGAACCGGATCTCGATCACCGGCCACACCGATGCCACGCTGTTTGCGGATCGACCGGAGTATTCCAACTGGGAGCTGTCAGCAGACCGCGCCAATGCCGCCAGACGGGCGCTGGTTCGGGGCGGCGTCCCGGAAAAACAGATTGCCCGGGTCGAAGGCTTTTCCGATTCGATGCTGTTTAATGAACAGGACGCCAATGATCCGATCAATCGCCGCATCGCCATCATTGTGCTGAAAAAGAAAGTCGATGATGCCTTGAAAACCCAGGTGCTGGCCGACTGGGCAAAACCTGCTGATGGCAGTCCGGAGGCGGTGCCGCCAGCGGCTGATATTGCACCGGCAACGGATGCGGTGCCAGCGCCGATACCGAATCCGGAGTAACGCCATCAGCAAGAAAACAAAGGGTGGCTTTGCCACCCTTTGTCTTTCGGCGCGATGTTCGCGCAGTGCGGTTCAGAAATACCAGCCGATACCCACGCCAATCGCCAGCGGATCGACATCCAGCGAGCTGATCTTGGTGCCATCCAGATAAACATCAGAGCCGATCAGGATTTTCTTGACGTCAACATTCAGCAGCCAGTCCTTGTTGATCACCCAGTCAAAACCAACCCGGTAAGCAGCGCCGATGCTGTCGTTTTCCAGCGTGACCTCAGCGTTGCCGACCTGCATGTCCTCATCCATGAACAGGGTGTAGTTGATACCGGCGCCGACATAAGGCCGGAAATTGCTGTCCGGGCTGAAATGGTAAGCCAAGGTCAGCGTCGGTGGCAGATGCTTGAAGCTGCCAATGTTGCCGAGACCTTCGACTTTCACATCGTGTTCCTGCGGAATGGTCAGCACCAATTCGGCCGCCCAGTTCGGCGTGAAGAAATAGCTGATATTGAAATCTGGAATCACTTTGTCGCTGACCGAAATGGCATCGGCCGGCAGCACTTCACCGCTGGATTGCGAATCCATGTCCAGGTTCAGCGCCCGGAACCGGAACAGCCACGGGCTTTCTTCGGCAAGCACGACAGAACTGTTCAGGGCAACGATCAGGCCCAGACTGACGGCAACAGCAGATAGACGACTACGCATAGAGGCACTCCCCAAAATAACAGCAGTAGGCACAAAAGAACCGGGGCTATTCTCGGGGCGGTCGGACTGGCGGGGTTTGCGCTACCGCAAACCGGACGGTGCCTTTTCTTGCGCTGCATCAAAGTAATGCGGCTCTGCCGGTCTGCAGCGGCCGGGGTCGATGACGGCGGGATATCTGATCCGGGCCCGCTCCGATCCGCGGGCAAACCGGTGCTGGCCCTGGATCCGGGCGAGGCTGCGGAAAAGGCCGGCAAATTTCGGGGTTGCTGCTAACTTTAACTAGCGCCGGCAACCCGGCCGGCGCAGGAAGTACACGCTGCCGTTGTTGCGCACTGGTTTCGGACCCGGACGGTCTTGTGCGCAGGCCGAGTGTCGGACCTCTGCGTAAGAAGGACAAAAAAAGGCCGACCATGGTGCAAAAGCTGCAAAAGTTTTTGCGCGAACTCAAACGCCGCAAAGTGGTGCAGGCGCTGCTTGCCTATTTGGCGATCGCGCTGTTGACGATGCAAACCGCCGATGCGCTTGCTGACGCGCTGGAATTGCCGGACTGGGTCATGCGGCTGGTGGTCATGCTGCTGCTGCTCGGTTTGCCGATCACCTTGGTCGTGTCCTGGCTATACGACTTCAACCTGCCCAGTTTCACTCGCGACTCCAGCCATGCCCGTGGCCAGTTGCAGGAAGGTCTCTACGCGGTGTTGACGCTGCGCTTCGCCGAACTGGCGGTCGAGTCGCGCGAACATCCCACCGAAGCCCTGCAGCATCGACAGCAATTGCAGCATGAGCTCGATCCGCTGCTGCGCAAATTCGGCGGCGTGCTGTTGCACTGGCAACCGGCGCGTCTGGTCGCAGCGTTCATCAATCCGGTTCGCGCCGCCGAAGCGATGCAGGCGATTCAGCAGAGTCCGATTTTCTATCACACCGGATTGCCCGCGGCGGCCATCGCAATTGGCAACGCCTTGTCGAATGACGGCGAGCTGGTCGGTGAAGGCGTGGCGCTGTCGGCCGATGTCGCGGCGATTGCCAGTGCCGGTGAAGTGCTGTTGTCCGAGCAGGTGCATGACAGCCTGCGTCATCATCCACGGTTGCTCAGCCGGCCGCATCGGGTGCAGGAGTTGCCCAGCCTCGGTCATCCGCTGCGCATGTATCGCCTGCACCAACCCGAGCCGGCGCTGACCGATTCGCACGCGGCGACCACCGTCGTTGCCAAACCGCGATCGCGCCAAGCCTTGTCGTGGTTGGCACTGTCGCTGCCGGTGCTGTTGGTGGTCGGCTATTTTTGGTTGCATCGTCAGCAGGGTATTGCGCCGCCGACACAAGCGCCGCACACGTTTTCGATCGCGCTGCAGGCGCGCGATGCCAGCGGTGCCGCGCTGCCGGCACTGGCGCCCATCGCCGCTGAACTCGCCAACCGGCTCGGCAATGATTTCACCCAGCAGTTGCAACTGTATCCGGCGCTCGATGGCGCGGCAGCAATGGTCGACTTCAAGCTCACCGGCGTGCTGCAGCAACAAGGCGAGCAATTGCAATTGCAGGTGGTGCTGGCGGACAAAGCCGGCGCCACACTCAGCGAAGCAACGGCGACCGGCAATGTCTCGGAGCTGGCGCGTCTCTACAACAGCGTCGAGGAAGCTCTGGCAGCCGCGCTGTTGACGGCGATCGGCAGCAATCGGCTGACGGTGACGGCCGGCATGCCCGCGGTTTCGTGGACAGCCTATCAACCGTATGCCCGCGCGCAGCAATTGCTGCGTGAGCCGGACAGCGACAGCTTGACGCATGCCATTGCGGCACTCGATGACAGCCTGAACACGGCGCCGGAGTTTGTTCTGGCGCTGGCCAGTCGCTGCGAGGCGTGGCTGCGCCACTATCGCGAACAGAGCGCAGCTGATTCGCTGCAACGGGCGGAGGCCGATTGCAACCGTGCGCTGCAACTGGAGCCGCAAAGTTACGAAGCCAATCGCGGTCAGGCGGCGTTGCTGCGCACCCGTGGCGATTATCAGGCGGCGCGCTCGGTTTATCAGCGCCTGCTGGAATTGAATCCGCTCGATGAGGCGGCCTACCGCGGACTGGCGCAAATCGATGAGGCTGAAGGCAAACTGATCGATGCCGAACACACGTTGATGCGAGCGATCAATCTGCATCCGGAGTGGTGGCGGCCGCAGCAGGCCATGGCCGGATTCTTGTACCGCCAGAGTCGTTATGAGGAAGCGGCGCAGGTCTATCGCAAAGTGTTGCAATTGGCCTCGCCGCATGCCGGCGGTTACAGCGATTTGGGCGGCGCCCTGTACATGGCCGGCAAACTGGAAGACGCCGCCGATGCCTTCGATCAGGCTTATCGCTTGCAACCGAGTTTCGAAATTCTCAACAACCGCGCCACGCTCAATTACAGCTTGGGCCGGTTTGATGCAGCGATGCGCGATTTCGCCACAGCCGTGCAGATGGCGCCGGATGACTATCGCATGTACGGCAATCTGGCCGATGCCCAGCGTCATGCCGGTGTCGACGTCGGCACCGTCAGAACCAACTACCAGCGTGCACTGAGCGGCGGACTAGCCCAGCTTGAGCAATCGGAGAACGCCGAAGCGCATGCCTCGGTGGCCTATTTCGCCAGCCAGCTCGGCGATTTCAAACTGGCCGAGAGCCATATCAAACTGGCGCTGCAGCAAGCGCCGAATGATGCCGTCAGTCAGTTTCGGTTGGCGTTGATCCGGCTGCGCCAGAATGACAGTGATCAGGCAATTGGTGCGGTGAAAGAGGCGCTGCGGTTGGGTTATCCGGCAAAACTGCTGGCCAGCGATCCGGATATCCGGCCACTGGTGGCTGACCCGCGGTTTCTGGCAATGCTGAAAGTGGCCGGCAAGAACTGAGTCGCCGCTCAGATCTTGTCGGCGAGAATGGATTGATAACTTTGCCAGCGCGTAGCAGCCAGTTCACCACTTTCAACCGCCAGACGCACCGCGCAGCCCGGTTCTTTCTCGTGGGCACAATTGCGGAATTTGCAGCGCGCGGCGATGGCATGCACATCACGAAAACCGCGATTGATCTGCTCACGGTCCAGATGCCACAAACCGAACTCGCGGGTGCCGGGTGAGTCGATCAGCTGGCCGCCTTCCGGCAGAAAATGCATGCGTGAAGCGCTGGTGGTGTGTTGACCAAGTTCGGAGCCATCCGAGATCGCCCCGACATCCTGCTTCGCCTGCGGCAGCAGCGCATTGATCAAACTGGATTTGCCGACGCCGCTTTGGCCGACAATGACGCTGCAACCGTCTTTCATGTGCTCGCGCAGCGCGGCAATGCCGGTGCCGGCATGCGTGCTGATCGGAAATACCGGGTAACCGAGCGCGCGATACAGCTGCAGCCGCTGTTCCAGATTGGCCCGCGCCGCGGCATCGAGCAGATCGATTTTGTTCAGCACGATGGTGACCGGAATGCCGGTGGTTTCGCCGGCAACCAGATAGCGGTCCAGCAGCACTTCCGACATGATCGGCGCCGGCGCCACCACCACGATCAGGTGATCGACATTGGCAGCGATGACCTTGATGCCTTCGTAAGGATTCGGCCGCTCCAGCTGCGAGTGCCGTGGCAGCACATTGACCACGACGGCGCTGCTCTCGCTGTCTTCGTACCATTCCACCCGATCACCGACCGCAGCGGTTTTCAGATGCTGGCGCAGATGGCAGCGAAAGTGGCGGCCATCGTCAGCGATGACATCGGCCTGCTGGCCGAACCGGCTGATGATGAGGCCGGGCAGCAAGGCCTGGCCGTCGGCGGCTTTGGAGAACAGTTCGCGCTTGCGGTTGTCACTGCGATTGTCGCGCCGGCCGCGATCAGTGGTGCGGATTTCCTTGGCCATGGTGATCAGCGCCGCGACTGGCGGGTGCCAGTCGGCAAGCGCGTGCGCGCGTTGGTTGCCACAGCGATAGCGGGCATCATCCGGCCAGCACCGGGCCGACGTTGCCAACCGTCAACAGCGCGTCGATTTTGGCGCAGCAGATCAGATCATTGCGGGTCAGGCCACCGGCATCGTGGGTGCTGTAACGGACTAGCACCCGGCTGTAGCTGAATTCCAGATCTGGATGGTGACCTTCCTTGTTGGCAATCCAGGCAATGGCGTTGACGAAGCTCATCACGTGGTAATAGTTCTTGAAGCGAAATTCCCGGCGCAATTCGCTGGGGCTGCCGACAACCTGCCAGTGTGGCAATGCGGTCAGCAGTGCCGCCAATTCGGCATCAGTCAGTTTTGCCGGTACGCCACTGACACAGGTTTCCTGGAGCAGGTTATGAGCAGATAAAGACGGGTTCATAGCGGTTCCGTTCATGGCCGGGCAGTTCCCGGTGCTAGAATCAGGGCCTGCATTGTAGCCCGGCGGACCGGGAGAGGCCCATGACTGCCCACGCTGACAACTTGATCTGGATCGATCTGGAAATGACCGGTCTGGAGCCGCTGGCCGATCGCATCATCGAAATCGCCACCATCGTCACCGACAAAGACCTGAATGTGCTGGCCGAAGGCCCGGTGATGGCCATTTACCAAAGCGAGCAGGTGCTGGCCGCGATGGACGAGTGGAACCAGAACACCCATGGCGCCTCTGGCCTGATCGCTCGCATCCGCGACAGCAATATCACCGAGGTCGATGCCGAAAAGGCGACCATCGAATTCCTGTCGCACTGGGTGCCGAAAGGCAAATCGCCGATTTGCGGCAACTCCATCTGCCAGGATCGACGCTTTCTGGCCAGGCACATGCCGGAGCTGGAAAGCTATTTCCATTACCGCAATCTCGATGTCAGCACCTTGAAAGAGCTGGCCCGGCGCTGGCGGCCGGATGTGCTGGCCGGGCTGAACAAGAAAAACAGCCACACCGCGCTGGAAGACATTCGCGAGTCCATTGATGAGCTCAAGCACTATCGCGCGAGCTTCCTGAAAATGACGCCCTGAGTCTGCGCTGTCGCGCCCGACCGCCAGCTTGCATGAGCCCCTCACTGTGTTGAGCCAACTGCTTCTCACCCTGCTGCCGGTGCGCGCCACGTCATGAGCCTGTTGCTGCCATTTCCGGCCGGCGCCCCGGTCTTGCGACCGGCGACCGTGCTTGAGCTCGAAGCCACCGTCGCCGAGCTCGACGGCATTCCGACCGGTACCTTGATGGAACGCGCTGGCGCTGCCGCATTTGTCGTGCTGCGCCAGCGTTGGCCGCAGGCCAAACGGCTGGTTGTGGTTTGCGGTCGCGGCAATAACGCCGGTGATGGTTATGTGCTCGCGCGGCTTGGCCACGACGCCGGTTTGCAGGTCAGCGTGCTGCAATTGCTCGGTGAGCGTAAGGATTCCGGTGATGCCGCGCGGGCGCTGGCCCGGTTGCCGGTAACGCCCCATGCCTTTGAACCGGGTTTGCTGGCCGACGCGGATGTGATCGTCGATGCCTTGTTCGGCATCGGTTTGCGCGGTCACCCGAATGCGGCCGCCAGCACGGTGATTGCCGCGATCAATGCCAGCCACAAGCCAGTGCTGGCGCTCGATATTCCGTCCGGACTCGATGCCGAAACCGGCGCCGGCGCCAGCACCGCGGTGCACGCCACCGTGACCACGACCTTCATCGCCCGCAAACCGGGTTTGCTGACCGGTCGCGCCATCGAAGCCGTTGGCGACTTGCATTGCTGTGCACTCGATTTGCCGGCCAGCAGTCTGGCGACGGCGCACGCGGTTGCCGAACACCTCGCGCTGGCCGATTTGCGCACGCGCCTGCCGCACCGACGCCGGGCCAGTCACAAAGGCGATCACGGTCATGTGCTGGTGATCGGCGGCGCCGCCGGCATGGGTGGTGCAGCGCGCTTGGCAGGCGAAGCGGCACTGCGCAGCGGCGCCGGTCTGGTCAGCGTTTACTGCCATCGCGATTACCAGTCGGGCTTGCTGGCGGCGCGTCCGGAACTGATGGTGACCGGTTTTGACGGCGCCCCGGACGGCGCGGCACTGACGCCGCTGGTCCAGCGTGCCGACGTGCTGGTGGTCGGTCCCGGCCTGTCGACGGCCGGCTGGGCCGGTCCGTTACTGGAAGCGTTGATCCACACCGGCAAACCGCTGCTGCTCGATGCCGATGGCTTGAACGCGCTTGCGCATCGTCCGGCAACCAGCACGCCGTTGCCGCAACTGATCCTGACCCCGCATCCCGGCGAAGCGGGCCGCTTGCTTGGTATCAGCACCGCCGAAGTCGAGGTCGATCGTTATGCGGCCGCCAACGCGCTGCAGGCGCGTTACGGTGGCGTGATAGTGCTGAAAGGCGCCGGCACCATCGTCACCGACGGCGAGCGCACCAGTGTGATCGCCGGCGGCAATCCCGGCATGGCCAGCGGCGGCATGGGCGATGTGCTGGCCGGTGTCATCGGTGCACTACGCGGCCAAGGTTTTTCCGCTTACGATGCCGCCCGGCTCGGCGTTGCCCTGCATGCCTGGGCCGGCGATCAAGCGGTGGCCAAACGCGGCGGCGAGCGCGGTTTGCTGGCCAGCGATTTGTTTGAATTTTTCTCCGCTGGTTTGCAACCCGGCTGAGCCGAGCCGCCAACCACCATTTCAATGCAGCTTCCGAACCGGACCATGACCAGCCAACCACCAGCCCCGACCAGCAACGGCTTTCTCCCTGACGAAGCGGCCACCGAACAGATTGGCGCCTTGATCGCTCCGCATTTGCGCGGCGGCGAAGTGCTCACGCTGTCCGGCGATCTCGGTGCCGGCAAGACCACGCTGGTGCGCGGGCTGCTGCGGGCGCTGGGTCATCAGGGCGCGGTCAAAAGCCCGACCTACACTCTGGTGGAAAGCTACCGGTTGCCGGCATTCGAGCTGCATCACTTTGATCTGTACCGGCTGGCCGAGGCCGGTGAGCTGGAGTTTCTCGGGCTGGATGAGTTTCTGCACCCGGGCGCGGTCTGCCTGTTCGAATGGCCCGAGCGCGGCGCCGGGGTCTTGCCGCCGGGGCTCTCGATTTCGCTAGCCCGTGAGGGCAGCGGCCGGCGCCTGCAAGTGAGTGCCAACGGGCCACTTGCTCAGGAATTGGTCAAAAAACTTGATTTATCAATGAAATCAATAGACTATTTAAAAGTCTGAATGTTGTTTGGCAGGATTGGCCATGTTGAGGACTTTCAAGCGACTGATCGCGGCACCGCTGCCAGCCCTGCTGGTCGGCCTCGCTGTGGCCGTAATCTGGCCCGACGCGGCGCTGGCCGGTGCGGTGGAAGTGAAAGGTCTGCGGGTCTGGCAGGCGCCGGACAATACCCGGGTGGTGCTCGATCTGAGCGGCCCGGCCGAATTTACCGTCAGCACGCTGGCCGGTCCGGACCGGCTGCTGATCGATCTGAAAACCAGCAAGCTCGGCATCAATCTCGACACCGTCACGCTTGGCAGCACCGCGGTCAGCAAAGCGCGCACGAGTGCACCGCCGGATGCCGACACGCTGCGACTGGTGCTCGATCTGGCCCAGCCGGTTGAGCCAAACGCATTCGCACTGAAGCCGTTTCAACAATACGGTGACCGGCTGGTCATCGATCTGAAAGACAAGACCCAGCGCAAACCGCAACCGGTGATCGAAGTGCCGGCCACTGGCGAAAGCCGCGACGTGATTATCGCCGTCGATGCCGGTCATGGCGGTGATGATCCGGGCGCGCTCGGCAGCAAGGGCACCCGGGAAAAAGACGTGACCTTGGCGATCGCGAAAAAGCTGGCGGAAAAAATCAACGCCGCGCCGGGCATGAAGGCCTACCTGACTCGCAACGGCGACTATTTCGTCGGCCTGCGCAAACGCACCGAGCTGGCGCGTGAGCAGCGCGCCGATTTGTTCATTTCCATCCATGCCGACAGCTTCAAGGACAAGCGCGCCAATGGCGCCTCGGTCTGGGTGCTGAGCCAGCGCGGCGCGCAAAGTGAGATGGGTCGCTGGCTGGAAGAAAAAGAAAATTCGTCCGACTTGCTCGGCGGTGAAGACACGCTGAGTCTGGCCAAGTACGACGATGATGTCGCCAAGGTGCTGCTGGATCTGTCGATGTACAACGCGGTCGGTTCCAGCATCGATGTTGGCTCGTCGGTGCTCGGTTCGATCAAGGGCGTGGTGCCGCGGCTGCACAAAGCCAAAGTGCAGCAGGCCGGTTTTCTGGTGCTGAAAAATCCGGATATTCCGGCGATTCTGGTCGAGACCGCGTTCCTGTCCAACCCGAATGAAGAATCGCTGCTGAAAGACAGCAAGCATCAGGACAATCTGGCGCAGGCCATTGCTGTCGGCGTGAAAAATTATTTTGAACAGCGGCCGCCGGAAGGCAGCCAGTTCGCCATGGCCAAGCGCAGCAAGCACGTCATCGCCCGTGGCGAAACGCTGGCCGATCTGGCCAGCCGTTACAAAGTCAGCGTTGCCGATTTGCGGGAAAAAAATGCCTTGAAGGGCGATCAATTGCTGGTCGGTCAGGTGCTGCAGATTCCGTGAGCACGGCCGCCAACGCATGATGGACCAGACGGTCCGGCTCACCCGGGCCGTTGCTTTTTCAGTACACTGGCGACCGTTCCCCAGCCTTGGCCGAGCCACCTTTGTCCGCCGCCCGCATTCAGCAATTGACGCCCCGTCTGGCCAACCAGATCGCCGCTGGTGAAGTGGTCGAGCGGCCTGCGTCGGTGGTCAAGGAATTGCTGGAAAACAGTCTCGATGCCGGCGCCAGCCGGATTGAACTCGACATCGAACGTGGCGGCATTCACTTGATTCGCATCAGCGATAACGGCGTCGGCATCCATGCCGACGATTTGCCGCTGGCGCTGGCCCGGCACGCGACCAGCAAGATTGCCAGCCTCGATGATCTGGCGGCGGTTGCCACACTCGGATTTCGCGGTGAAGCGCTGGCCAGTATTGCTTCGGTTGCCAAGCTGTTGCTGGTGTCGCGCCAGCGCGGTGCCGCCACCGCCTGGCAGGCCTTCGCCGAAGGCGCCGGCATGCAGGTGCAGGTACAGCCAGCGGCGTTGAGTGAAGGCACCCGCATCGAAGTACGCGAACTGTTTTTCAACACCCCGGCCCGGCGCCGGTTTCTGCGCAGCGAAGCGACCGAGTTTGCCCATATCGATGACATTGTCCGGCGCGTTGCGCTGGCTCGGCCCGATGTCGCCATCACGCTCAAACATAACGGTCGCAGCGTGCGGCAATTGCGCGCCGGCCGCGATGCTGGCGCCATCACCGCGCGCATTGGCGCCGTGCTCGGTCGCAGTTTTCTGGTGACCGCAATCCCACTCGATCAGCAAATCGACAACGTGCGTTTGCACGGTCTGGTCGGGCACCCGGCTCAGCATCGGGCCCAGGCCGATGGCCAATATGTTTTCGTCAACGGCCGGGCGATTCGGGACCGCGTGGTGAGCCATGCCATCCGGGCCGGTTTTGCCGATCGGATCCCGGCCGGGCGATCACCGAGCTACGCACTGTTTCTCGAATTGCCGCCGACCGAGGTCGACGTCAACGTGCACCCGACCAAGCATGAGGTGCGCTTTCGCCATGCCCGCTGGTTGCATGACTGGCTGACGCGCGCGGTTGCTGACGCTGTTGCCCGGGCGGGCGAGCAGATCGATACCGCCACCGGCGAAATTACCGCGGCGCTTGCGACAACGATTGCCGACTCGCGTAGCGATTATGGTCAGGCGACCAGCACTTATACCCAGACACGCAGCGCTTACGGTCAGTCCGCGCCGCGCAGCAGTTATGCGCCAGCATTCAGCGCGGAAATTGCATCCGATCGTGATGACGTTGCTGGCCTGCATCCATCGACACCAACTGATCGCTATCGTCCGTTCAGTTCGGTCGCGACCGCCATGCCGGAGTCGGACGCCGTCGGCGCGATTCGCCGCGTTACTGACGATGTGCTGCTCGAATGGACAACGCCGCTGCGCGTGTGGCGCGCCGAAGCGGTGCTGGCGGCGTGGTTGCAGGCGCAATGGTTAAACGCGGCGGCGCCGGTGTCGTTGCCGCTGTTGTTGCCGATTGCCGTGCCCGCGGCTGCCAACATGTCCGCCGAAAGCCGACAAGCATTTGCCCGACTGGGTTTTGCGATCGAAAACGATCAGTTGCGCGCGGCACCGGCCGTGCTGCGCGGTGCGGATTGGCCTGCGTTGTGTACGCGGCTTTTTGCTCTGATGCCGGCAACCGAACCGACATCGCACTCTGGCTTGGCGCATGCCGCCGCACAGCATTTGTTGCAGCAAGCCATCAGTCAGCAGAGCGCGTTCTGGCAACCGGTGTTGGTCTGGGCCGCGCACGCTGCGCCACAACATGGCAAACAACCGACCGCAGCCGAATGGAGTCTGTTGTGTCAGATCTGAGCGCGCGCGCTGAGCCAGCCGCCGCCACCGTGTTGTGCCTGATGGGGCCAACCGCTGCCGGCAAGACGGCGCTGGCCGAAGCCATTGCCGATCGGCTGCCGGTGGATCTGATCAGCGTTGACTCGGCGCTGATTTATCGCGGCATGGATATCGGCACCGGCAAGCCGGATGCGGCCGAACTGGCGCGCTATCCGCATGCGTTGATTGATCTCTGTGATCCGCTGGAAAGTTACTCCGCCGCCCGTTTTCGCAGCGATGCGCTGGCTGCCATCGCTCGCGCGCAGCAGCGTGGCCGGCTGCCGCTGCTGGTCGGCGGCACCATGCTGTATTTCAAGGCGCTGATCGACGGCATTGCCGAGCTGCCGGATGCCGACCTGGCCATTCGCGCGCAACTGGAGCAGGAGCGCGAGCAGTTGGGTTTGCCGGTGCTGCACGAACGGCTCCAGCAACTGGACCCGATCGCCGCGGCCCGCATCCATCCCAATGATCCGCAGCGGCTGCTGCGGGCGCTGGAGGTGATCGCGGTCACCGGCGAACCGATGTCGACGCTCTGGCAGCGTTCCGCTGAAGCGGGCAACCCTGCCGGTCAGGGCATGCCGCGGTATCTGCAGGTCGGCGTGCTGCCGGACCGGGCCTGGCTGCATCAGCGCATCGCCGCGCGCTTCGATGCAATGCTTGCCGCAGGGCTGGTAGAGGAAGTCACCCGGCTGCGAAGCCGTGGCGATTTGAACCCGGAGCTGCCGTCGATGCGCTGCGTCGGATACCGGCAGGTCTGGGATTGGCTGGATGCCCGCGACCGCGGCCAGCCGTTCAGCGCCAGTGAGCTGCGGGAACGCGGTGTGGCGGCCACCCGGCAATTGGCCAAGCGCCAGTACACCTGGCTGCGCAGCTGGCCGCTAGATTTGACCCTGAGCGATGCCGGGCCCGAGGCGCTGGAGCAAGTGCTTACCCTGCTAAAAGCCGGACGCAATACAGGGGCATTACCAGACCTGCCCTGAATGCCCTCACTGATCCGAATGCAACGACGGATTCGTATGTCGAGGCTGAAGCTCAGGAAAACCGTGACCCGTACGCAGCCGGCAAGCCGATCCCGCCAGCCGGTGCGGTCCGCGCACCGGCAAACGTGTCCGGTTTATGAATGATCTTGAAAACCGTCACGTCCGTACCCATCTCGCCGGCATGCAACCAGACCATCAGCTACAATTGCACCTGACGCCCAATTTTGCGTCGGTGGCTTTTTATTGTTTTTCCAGTCTGCAACGAGGCCCGTGCAAGGCGGTAAGCGCGGCAACAACACACCAACAAGGAGAATCACACCATGTCCAAAGGGCAGTCGTTACAAGACCCTTTCCTGAACGCCTTGCGCCGTGAGCGCGTTCCGGTTTCCATTTATCTGGTCAATGGCATCAAATTGCAGGGCCAGATCGAGTCGTTCGACCAATTTGTCGTGCTGCTCAAGAACACGGTCAGCCAGATGGTTTACAAACACGCCATTTCCACGGTGGTGCCGGCGCGCAATGTCCGCCTGCCGCATCATGGCGGTGGCCCCGGCGGTGAAGGTTCGGATGAAGAAGTCACCAGCCAACCGGGCAACGAGTAATCCGTTTTATCTCAACCGGCAGTTACGCTGCCGGTTGAGCCCCTCGCCCTTCTCAGCGAATTCCCATTCCATGATCCTGTTGTATGTTTGACCGCCATGCCGGTGGCGAGGCGGCCGTCCTCGTGCACCTGGATTTTGCCAACGGCGACTATGCCGAAGACGTCGCCGAACTGACCGAACTGGTCCGTTCGGCCGGACTGACCGTGCTGCAACTGATTACCGGCTCGCGCAAGGTGCCGGACCCGAAGTATTACCTCGGCGAAGGCAAGGCCGAAGAATTGAAAGCCGCAGTGCAAGCGCATGGCGCCCAGATCGCGATCATCAATCACCAGCTGTCGCCAGCCCAGGAACGCAACCTGGAAAAACTGCTGCAGTGCCGGGTGGTCGATCGGGTCGGTTTGATCCTCGATATTTTTGCCCAGCGCGCGCAAACCTTCGAAGGCAAGCTGCAAGTTGAGCTCGCCCAGCTCAAACACATTTCGACCCGGCTGGTGCGCGGCTGGACTCACCTGGATCGGCAACGCGGCGGTGGCGTCGGCATGCGCGGGCCGGGTGAAACCCAGCTGGAAACCGACCGCCGGCTGGTCATGAACAAAATCGACCAGATTGAAAAACGGCTGGAGCGCGTGGCCGAACAGCGCGAACAAAGTCGCCGGGCCCGTCGCCGCAACGAGGTCCAGACCGTGGCGCTGGTGGGCTACACCAATGCCGGCAAATCCACGCTGTTCAATGCGCTGACTACCGGCGATGTCTACGCCGCCGATAAACTGTTCGCGACGCTGGATCCGACCCTGCGCAAATTGCCGATTGAACGCACCGAGGCGCTGCTGGCCGACACGGTCGGGTTCATTCGCCATCTGCCGCATGATTTGGTGCACGCTTTCAAAGCCACGCTGACCGAAACCCGTGAGGCCGATTTGCTGGTGCATGTGGTCGATGTCGCCGACCCGATGCGTGACGACAAAATCCGCGCCGTGGAAACGGTGCTGGAAGAAATCGGCGCCCATGAAGTGCCGCGGCTGACCGTGTACAACAAAATCGATCAGCAGCCGGAACTGACGGCACGGGTTGATCGCGATGAACACGGCGTGCCGGTGCGGGCCTGGATCTCGGCGCAGAGCCGTGCCGGTTTGCCGGCATTGCTCGATGCCATTGCCGAGCGGATCGCCGATACCGAGCTGACGCTGGAATTGGCGCTGCAACCGGATGCGGGCAAGCTGCGTGCCCGGCTGTATGCCTTGCATGCGGTCAAGACCGAACAGATTGATGACGACGGTGTCAGTCATCTGTCCTTACAGATTAAAGCGGTCGACTGGGTGCGCTTGACCCAGGATCCGGACTTGCAGCCGTATATGCCGGCACCGCACAATTCCGCGCCAGCGGATTCCGATCTTCTTTCTGCTTCAGATGATGAAGCACTTGCCTACGTGGAGCACTAACCATGCCTTGGAATGAACCCGGTGGCGGTAACCAGGACCCCTGGGGTCAGCGGCGCAAACCGCAGGGTGGACCGCCGGATTTGGATGACCTGTTCAAGCAATTCAAAAAGAATCTTGGCGGCATCTTTGGTGGTGGCAATTCGGGCGGCGGCAACAGCGGCAGCTCGGGTGGCGGCTTGCTGGCCGTTTCGGTATTGGCGGTGATTGGCGTGCTCTATTTCGCCATCGGTTTTTATACCGTCGATGAAAAAGAAAAGGCCCTGGTGCTGCGTTTTGGTCAGTACAACCGCACCGAAGGTGCCGGTTTGCATTGGCGGGCGCCGTTGGTCGAGCAAAAAGAAATCGTCAACACCACGGCATTGAATCAGGAAGTCATTCGCGGCCGCATGCTGACCGAAGATGAGTTTCTGGTCGAAGTGGCGCTGACCGTGCAATATCGGATTTCCGATCCGCTGGCGTTCCGCTTCAACATCATCGATCCGGATTTCACCGTGACCCAGGTTGCCGAAACGGCGCTGCGCTCGGTGATCGGCCGGTCAACGCTGGACAGCATCCTGACCGTTGGTACCGGGCAGATTCAAAGCGATACCCGGGAAGAAATGCGCAAGATTCTCGATGGCTATGAAGCCGGCATCGATCTGGCCGACGTCAACCTGCAAGAGCGGACGGTACCGGAAGCGGTGCGCGAAGCGTTTGATGACGCCATCAAGGCCGGCGCCGATCAGGAGCGGGTGGTGAAAGAAGCCGAGTCGTACCAGAGCAAGGAAATTCCGCTCGCCGAAGCCAAGGCCCAGCGTGTGCTGCAAGACGCCGAAGCCTACAAGCAGCAGCAGATTGCCCAGGCCAAAGGCGAAGTGCAGCGTTTTGAAAAACTGTTGCCGCAATACCTGGCGGCGCCTGATGTGACCCGCAACCGGCTGTATATTGAAACGATGGAAGAGATCATGAGCAAGGTCAGCAAAGTCATGGTCGATGCCGACAAGGGCAACAACATGCTGTATCTGCCGCTCGACAAGATGTCGGGTAGTCGCCGTGACAGTGCCGCCGCTGCGGCCGCCGCAGAAGGAGCGCGCTAACATGGGTTCGCGTTTTCTGTCAGTGATGTTGTTGCTGGTGGTGCTGGTGCTGATTGGCAGCAGCGCTGTATTTGTGGTCGATCAACGGGAACAGGCCTTGGTGTTGGCGTTTGGTGAAGTCAAACGCGGCCCGGATGGCATGCCGACCGTGTTCGGCCCGGGCCTGCATTTCCGCACGCCGTTTGTTGATACTGTGCGGCGTATCGACTCCCGGGTCCAGAACCTGGAAGGTCAGCCGGATCGCATCGTCACGCTGGAAAAGAAAGACGTTATCGTCGACTCCTTTGTGAAATGGCGCGTGTCGGATGTGGCCCGGTTCTATTTGTCGACCAACGGCGATCTGCGCCGTGCCGATGAGTTGCTGGAACGGAAGGTTGATTCCGGCATTCGGGAAGAATTCGGCAAGCGCGCGGTGCGCGATCTGGTCTCGAAAGATCGCGAAGAGACCATGGGCTCGTTGCTGGCGGCAGTGAAAAAAGATGCCACCGATCTGGGCGTCGAGATCGTCGATATCCGGATCAAGCAAATCAATTTGCCGGACCAGGTGTCGGAAGCGGTCTATCGGCAGATGCGGGCCGAGCGTAACCAGAAAGCTACCGAATTGCGTTCGGACGGTGAAAAGCGCGCCAATATCATCCGCTCGCAAACCGATGCCAACGTGAAAATCCTGCTGGCCCAGTCCGATCAGGAATCACGTCGTATCCGGGGTGAAGGTGACGCACTGGCGGCCAAGATTTACGCCGATGTTTATCAGCGCAATCCGGAGTTCTATTCCTTCCTGCGCTCGCTGGATGCCTACCGGGCCACCTTCAAGAGTGAACAGGACGTGATGGTGCTGAATCCGGACAGCGATTTCTTCAAGTACCTGAAAAACAAGAACGGCCGTTAATCGTCCGTTTGGCAAACCGGCGGCAGGCGTCAACGCGTGCCGCCGGTTTTTTCGTTTTGGGGCCGGCAGGTTTTGGGTGAGTAGGTTGCTGACGGGCCAGGTTTGACCCTGACTGCGTTCGGATTCCGTGCAGGCACAGAACCGGGCAAAGGAGCTGAGCATGGCTGTGGCATGGGTCGATCTGGCCACCGGATTGGCATTGGCAACGGTACTGGAAGGCTTGCTGCCGTTCTGGAGTCCGCGCCGTTTTCGCGAAGGTCTGCTGGCGGTAGCGGCCATGTCCGATAGCGCGCTGCGCTGGCTGGGTCTGGCTTGCCTGCTGGCGGGATTGCTGACGTTGTACTGGGCCCGTTAGGGTCAACGAACCATCTGGTGGCGCGCGGTGCGGGCGGGGCTGTCAATGAGAGGTACGCTCGCTCCAACTAAAGCCTCGCCGGCGGTCCCCTTCGGTCGGCTTCAACACCATTTAGCCGTTCAAAATGCAGGCATCCCGGACCAAGAAGGCGTAAAATCCCGCCCTTCGCGTTCCGGCTGCCCAGCCGGCAGGCGCCAGCTTTCTTTTACAAACATGAGGTTTCAGTCCGGTCATGGCCAAATCCGTCGTCGTTCTCGGCACTCAATGGGGTGATGAGGGCAAAGGCAAGATTGTCGATCTACTCACCGACCGCGCACAGGCGGTGATCCGTTACCAAGGCGGCCACAATGCCGGCCACACCCTGGTGATCGACGGCAAGAAAACCGTACTGCACCTGATCCCGTCCGGCATTTTGCGCGATGGCGTGGCCTGCTATATCGGCAACGGCGTGGTGTTGTCACCGGCCGCGCTGCTGAAAGAAATGAACGCGCTGGAAGCGACCGGCGTGCAGGTGCGCAGCAAGCTGCGCATTTCGCCGGCAACGCCGCTGATTCTGCCGTATCACGTCGCGCTCGATAACGCCCGTGAAGCCAAGCGTGGCAAATCCGCCATCGGCACCACCGGTCGTGGTATCGGTCCGGCCTATGAAGACAAAGTCGCCCGTCGCGGCCTGCGCGTTGACGACATGTTCAACTTCGCCCGCTTCGAAGAAAAACTGACCGAAGTGCTGGATTACCACAACTTCGTGCTGACTCACTATTACCACGCGCCAGCGATCGACAAAGCCCAGCTGCTGGCCGATTGCGAAATGTGGGCGAAAGAATTGCTGCCGCTGGTCGCTGATGTGCCGGGCCTGCTCCACGATGCCCGTGTCCGTGGTGACAACCTGTTGTTCGAAGGCGCGCAAGGCACTGGCCTCGATATCGATCACGGCACCTTCCCGTTCGTAACGTCGTCGAACACCACCGCTGGCGGCACCGCCACCGGTTCCGGTTACGGCCCGCGTTACATCGACTACGTGCTCGGCATCACCAAGGCCTACACCACTCGCGTCGGCGGCGGCCCGTTCCCGACCGAACTGACCGATGCGCTTGGCGAGCAACTGCGCCAGACCGGTCACGAATTCGGCGCGACGACAGGCCGTCCGCGTCGCTGCGGCTGGCTCGATCTGGTTGCGCTGCGCCGGGCCATGCAGATCAACTCGATCTCGGGTTTGTGCCTGACCAAGCTTGATGTGCTCGACGGCATTGAAACCGTGAAAATCTGCGTCGGTTACAAATGCTCGAAGAACGGTCAGCTGACCCATCCGCCGGTATCGGCCGACGAATTCGCCAGCATCGTGCCGGAATACATCGAAATGCCGGGCTGGAAACAGTCGACTGTCGGTGTGAAAAAACTGGAAGATTTGCCGAAACAGGCGCGCGCCTACATTCAGCGCATCGAGCAGGAGCTTGGCGTGCCGGTTGACATCATTTCGACTGGCCCGGATCGCAATGAAACCATTCTGTTGCGCCATCCGTTCGACGCCTGAGTCGAATGCAGAAAACAAAAACAGCGGCCTTGGCCGCTGTTTTTGTTTTGCCGGTGCGGCTATCCGCCGAGCTGATGCTTGGCAAGCGTAGAGCCGCCGCCTATTGTGTAAGCGCCCCGCAGTCACGGCGCCTGCCATCATGGAATCGATACCCTGTCCGCATTGCCAGCAGCCCGTCACCGGCCATTACTGCGCCGCGTGTGGCGAGTTGCGGCCGGAACCGCTGCGGCCGGCGCATTTGCTCGGGCCTTCGCTGGAGCAACTCGGTCAGCTGGATGGCCCGATCGGCCGGACGGTGCTGGCCTTGCTGCGTGCACCGAGTCAGTTGATCACGTCCTACTGGCGCGGTGAGCGCCGTCATTACAGTCATCCGATGAAGCTGGTGTTCTGGGCGACCACGCTGTTTGTCGCGGCGCTGACGTTTTCCGGTCTGCTGGCGTCCGTGACGCTGGTGGACCAGGCGGCGCTCAAATGGTTGCCGCTGGTGCTGGCGCTGAACAACTATCTGGTGTTTGTCTATTTGCTGCCGGTGGCCTGGCTCGGCAAGTATCTGCTGCGCGATGAGCGCAATGTCACCGAGGCCTATGTCGCGCTGCTGTTTGCCACGGCCTTGACCTTGCTGCTGAAGTTGATCGTGTTACCGCTCGGTTTTGTTTTTGTCGATGTCACGTTCTGGCTGCACCGTTTTCTTGGCCCGGCCATTTACATGTGGATGTTGTATCCATTGCTGAAAGGCGAACGCTTCGGCCGCATTGTTCGCGGCTTTGGTTTGCATGCGCTGTACTTTGCCATGTCGCTGCTCGGCAATACCGGCGTGGTGACACTGGCGACGATGGTTGAGCGCTGGCACTTGTCCTAGCGAGCAAGTCCCGTCGCCGGTTTGATCGTGGTGCTGCTTGTGGTGACGCTTGCGGTCTTCTTCTCTGAGTCATTCGCCGAGTTGTTCGCTGGACTGTTCACTGCCTTCCCCGCCGTGCTGGTGACTGGCGCTGCGGCGAGTTTGCTGCGGCCGTGCAGAATCAGGAACTGGCCCAAGCCAATCAGCAGCACGCCAGCGACGCTCGACACATGCCACTGCATGTCCTCGAAGAACGTCGAAATAATCAACGCAACGATCGGCGTCAGCACTGCGATATAGGAGGCGCGGGCGGCGCCAATTTTGCCGACCAGGGCGATATAGCAGCTGAACGCAATGACCGAGCCGAAAATCGCCAGATACAGCAGCGACAGCAGGTAACCGGCGCTCCACTCGAAGCCGAATTGCGCACCCGACAACGGCACGGCGACAAACATGAAGCCGGCGCACCAGAGCATCCACCAGGCATTGGTGGTCAGCACCGGCAATCCTTCCTTGGCGTTGCGCATGGCGACCTGATTGGCGCAAGCGGCGCCGAACGAACCGATCAAGGCGAACGCGACACCGAGCGTGCCATCGCGGCCGGAAAACGCCGCCACTTCCGGCCAGAACACCAGCACGATACCAGCAACACCGAGACCGGCGCCGATGCTCAGCTCGCGGCTGATGGGCGAACCAAACAGCCAACGCGACAACATGATGTTGAATAACAGCATGGCCGAACCGGCGACCGCGACCAGACCGGAACTGATCTGCATCTCCGCGCGATAAATGAACGCGTAGTTGACCGCATAGAACAGCCCGAGCAGTGCCATCCAGCCGTGCTGACGGCGGCTGATGCGCAGGCTTTCGCCTTTGAAATGCGCCCACAGGAACAGCGCCGTGCCGGCCAGCAAAAAGCGATAGGCGACCGACGCTTCCGGGGCGACGTTACCGAGCTGGAAGGTAATCGCAATCCAGGTGGTACCCCAGATCAGGGTGGCGACGACAAATTGCTGGGCAGTGGACATGGTGAGGCTCGGCTAGGAATAAGGGAGTGTCAGGTAACGCCGACGTCACGGTCGGCCCCACTCCAATGCCGGCAGTCTAGGCAGCCTCGCGCGAGCAGTACAGATGCAGTAATATCAAAATTGAACCGGTACAGTTTTGGTGCGCCAAAACTGTACTGCTGGCGAGGAGCGAAACTGTGCTGTACGAGCAGATTGCGGAAACAGTCCGTGAACAAATTGCGACCGGCCTGTACGGACCCGGTGACCGGCTGGTCTCGGTACGGCGGTTGGCAAGCGAGCAGGGCATCAGCGTCAGCACGGCCGTGCAGGCATATCAGTTGCTCGAAGATCAGGGCGTGATCGAGGCGCGGCCGCAGTCCGGCTATTACGTCCGTGGCCGACTCAGCTCGGCGATGCCGACCACCCGTTTGCCGAAGCCGGCCAGCCGGCCGATGAAAGTCTCGACCGGCGAGATGATCATGGATGTGCTGGAAACGCTGAAAGACCCGTCGCTGGTGCCGCTCGGCGCTGCCCAGCCGGCGTCCGATTTGTTGCCGGTTGCCGCGCTCAACCGCTGCGTCGCCGATGTCCTGCGCCGGCAACCGAACGCGCTGTTTCGCTACGAAAGCACCACCGGCAACGCCGAGCTGCGACTTCAGATCGCCCACCTGATGCTGCAAGCGGGCGTCGACTGCGCTGCCGACGATATCGTCGTGACCAATGGCGGTCAGGAAGCCATGCTGCTGGCGATCCGCGCCGTGGCCGAACCGGGTGATGTCATCGCGGTGGAATCACCCACGTATTACGGCGTGCTGCAGGCGATTCAATCGCTCGGCATGAAAGCGCTGGAGATCCCGACTGACGCGAAAGAAGGCATGAGCCTGGATGCGCTCAAGCTGGCGTTGGAGCAATGGCCGATCAAGGCGGTGTTCGCGATGCCGACCTGCAGCAATCCGCTCGGCTCCAGCATGCCGGAAGAAAAAAAGCAGGCGCTGCTGCAATTGCTGCGCGAACATGATCTGCCGTTGATTGAAAACGATGAGCATGCCGAATTCGCCAGCGCCGGCAGCCGGCCGCGTGCCGCCAAGCATCATGATCACGATGGTCGGGTGCTGCTGTGCACGTCCTTTTCGAAAACGCTGGCACCCGGCTGCCGGGTTGGCTGGATTGTGCCGGGCCGTTATCTGGAGCAGGTGACGTATCTGAAATACGTCAGCAATCTGGCAACCCCGTCATTGACTCAGCGCGGCATTGCCCAGTTTCTCAACGGTGGCGGCTACGAGCGTCATGTCCGCAAATTGCGTCAGCTCTATGTTCGGCAACAGGAGCGTTTGTCGCAGGCGATTTTTCACTATTTTCCGCCCGGCACCAAAAGCTCGCATCCGGCCGGCGGCATGGTGACTTGGGTCGAACTGCCGAACAAGCTGTCGGGATTCGAGCTGTACAAGCGGGCGCTGGAGAAAGGCATCAGCATCGTGCCCGGACGATTGTTCTCGGTGCAGAACAAATACGAACACTTCATTCGCTTGAGTTGTGGTGGCAGCTGGACGCCGGAGATTGAACGGGCGGTGGCAACCTTGGGGCAATTGGCGCAGCAGATGTTGCAGGCGCAGGCGACGAAAACCTGAGCGATTATTCAACTCGCTGCGGCAACAACCCGGTCAGCGATCTATTCCGCAATGATGGCGCGGGAGCGGCCGCCCTGCTTGGCAGCGTAGAGCGCCTCGTCGGCGCGTTTGAAACTGTGCTCCGGCGCGCTGTCACGGCTGAAGTCGACACAGGCAATGCCGAAGCTGGCCAGCAGCGGTACCGGGCCGGCGCTGCTGCTGACCGGATGCAGCGCCAACTCGGCCAGCAATTCGTCGATTAGCAGTTTGGCATCGGTGGCCGAACTGCCCGGCAACAGCAGCACAAATTCCTCACCGCCAATGCGCATGATGTGATCGGTCATCCGGCGAAAGCGGTGCTGCAATTGCTGGGCGAACGCTTGCAGGCAGGCATCACCAATCTGGTGGCCGTAGCGATCATTGATTTGCTTGAAGTGATCGATGTCAGCCAGTACCAGCGTCAGCGGTGTGCTGGTTCGGTGCGCCAGTTGCCAGCTTTGCTGGAAGGCGTCATTGAAATGCCGACGGTTGTACAAGCCGGTCAGTTCGTCGATCAGGCTCATCCGGTGGATCTGGGCGCGGCTGCTGAGCAGGGCGTATTCGAGCTGCAGCTGGCTGTCGTAGTCGCGGGCATAGCGCCGACTGGCGGCAATGAGATACAGCAGAAAAATCGCCAGCGTCAGCGCCACCGGCAATTGCCGGCCGACCAGCAACATCGCGGCGATTTGCGGCAAAAACAGTAGCGACATGCTGATCAGGTTCAGCCGAAAATCCAGTGCATAAGCACCGGCACTGGCGGCACCAAAGGCAATGGTGCACAGATGGACAATCAGTACCGAGGTGGTCAGGCGGTCGCTTGGCAGCGTGACCGCCAGCGCGAACACCGACCAGGCGCAGCAACCGATACCGATCAGCAACCAGCGCAGGTGATACCAGTTGCGAAAGCGTGTTTCATCACTGACATCGGCCGGCGGCCGATTCAGCCAGCGAAGCAGCACCAGCAGCGCCATCAACACCGGTGCCGCCACGGACAACCAGAGTTTGCTACGCAGTTCGGCATCACTTTGGGTCACCACGATGCAACCGATGGCGTAGAACACCGGGCCGATCAGCGCGTAGCGGTAGAAGTCCTGACTCAGGCGCTGGCGGCGGTATTGGTCGGCGCTGGGCAGCGTGCTGCTTGAGTCGCGCTCAAATTGCTCGTGCGCCGTTGCCATTTAAAACGGTGAACCCAGGAACAGATAAATGGCGTCGCTGCCAATTTCGGTGCGACCGTAGCCGATATAAAGCGGGCCGAAACTGGTGTCGATGCCGAGGTAAACGCTGGCGGCGAGTTCGGCATCGGCGGCATCGACCGAATGGCGATCGGCCCAGACATTGCCCCACTCCAGCGAGCTGCCAAGATAGACCGGAGTGTCGAGCGTGGCGCTGATCTCGTTATCGAGTCGGTAACGGTAAATCAGATTCATGAAGCGAAGATTGGGGCCGATGCGCTCGTTCTTGGCGAGGCCGGACAGTCGCTGAAAACCGCCAATTTGAAACTGTTCCTGTAGCGGGGCGTTGTCGGTGATGAAGCTACCGGCGAGCAACTGCAGACCCAGTGTGTGCCGATCCCGCGAGCCGACCTGAATCCAGTCGAGCGTCCATTTGGTGTAGGGCTCGCTGGCGCCGAGTGCGCTGACGCCGCGCGCGTAGGTGATGGTCCCGGCACGGCCCTTGCGCGGGAAATAACGGTGATCGAGTTTGTCCAGACCAAACTCCAGATAGCCTTCCCCGATATCGAGATTGCGCAGACTCAGATTGGTCTGGCCGATGCGCTCTTGCAGATCGCCGGTGCCGCTGCGCAAACCCAATATGGCATGACCGTCGCTGCCGAATTGATGGCCGATATTGGCGCGCGCCTCCCAACCGGTGAACTGCAGTTCGGCGAGAATTTTTTCAAAGTTCTCGTCGAGAATCGGCACTTGCCGACGCTCCCATTCGGCGCTGGTGCCAACAAACCAGGCGCCGTCGAGCGAGATCGGCTGGAACCATTCGGTGAACAGTCGCGGGTTGTCGCCCATCTGCGCTTCGTTGCGCCATTCGCCGCCATAGCGGTTGGCCGGCATGAAGGTGTGGCGCATGCCGATGTTGTACTGGCTGTCGCCGCTGAAATTGTCTTCCAGCTCGACGCCAAAACGGAAGTAATGAGGGCCGACCGGGTTGTCCGGCATGTTCAGGTGCAGCGCGACGTCTTCTTCATCGCCATCCAGCCGGTAATTGATCACGCCGAACTGGCCACTGCCGTAGAGATCTTCCAGATCGCGATGCAGCGCGGCCTGATCGAAGCGTCCGCCCAGAGTTTGCGAAACCCGCGCCAGAATGGTGTCGGTATCGAGTCCGCTGCTGTTGTCCACTGTGATGGCGTTGACCACCGGTTCGGTGACCGGATTGGCATGGCGCAGCGGCGCATTGACACCGGTGCGCTCGGCGACGGCCGCCAGCGTCATCGGCATCGCTTCGGCAGCGGCGCTGCCACGGTTGATGGCGTCGCCGATCTTGCTGAAATCGCCAGCCAGAATGCCGTTCAGATCCGGTCGGATCAGGACGTCGGTATTGCGCAGCTGCTGAATGCTGGCATCGGTGTTGCGCCGGGTCAGAATGGTCGACAGCTGGTCCAGCACCTCGACCACCGAATCGAGTTCGGTGCGTTTGAGCAGCGGCGAGCTGACATCAACCGCGATCACGATATCGGCCGCGCACAATTCACGCACCACCTGGACCGGCAGATTGTCGGCAACGCCGCCGTCAACCAGCAAACGGCCATCGTGTTCAACCGGGTCGTAAACGCCGGGAATGGCCATGCTGGCGTGAATGGCATCGGCCAGATCGCCGCTGCCAAGCGGCACCGATTCGCCGGTTTCCAGATCGGCAGCGACTGCACGAAACGGCACCGCCAGATGATCGAAATCGTGCACGGTCGCGGCCCGGCGGGTCAGCGTTTTCAATACCAGTTTGAGATTTTGACCTTCGAGCAGACCGCGTGGCAGCCGGAATTCGCCGTTGCGAAAACCGATATCGAGATCGACCAGATAACGCCGGTCATCCTGCTTGCGCCGGAACGACAAATCGCCGCGCTGAGGTTTGTCGCGAAAGCCGCTGCTCCAGTCGAGCTGGCGATAGATGCTGTCGATTTCATCGACGCTGTAGCCGGCGGCATACAAACCGCCGACCACCGCGCCCATGCTGGTGCCGGCGATGCAATCAATCGGAATGCCGTGCGCTTCGAGCTGTTTCAGCACGCCGACGTGGGCGGCGCCGCGAGCACCGCCACCGGACAGTGCCAGCCCGACTTTCGGCCGCTCGGCTGCCGAGACTGGCGCCGTCGTGAGGGCAGCAACGCTGGCAGCAAGGACAGCAGAACAGGCGAGCAGGCGGGCAGCGATCACGTATCAAACCGGTCCGGCGAAAGAGGGCGACGATTGTATCAGTGCCGGCGCGGCTGGCGAGCCCGGCCGGACCCGCCGGCGGCGCGCGCTGGCACCGGCGCGAAAAACAAAAAACCCAGCGCGTAGGCTGGGTTTTTTGTTGTTGGCAGCGTCCTGCCGAATAGTGGTGCCCAGGAGAGGACTCGAACCTCCACGGGTTTCCCCGCCAATACCTGAAACTGGTGCGTCTACCAATTCCGCCACCTGGGCACAGAGGCGGCGCACTATACCGATGGCCCAAAACCTTGTCAAATGTCGAATCGACCCTTGAAAAGCGGGCATTGCTCGACTGGCCAGCGCATAAGCGGCGACGGCCGCGGCAACACGCTTTACACTTGTCGGTAGCCATCAGGCTGATGGCAATGTTTTCAACAACAACAAACAAGGACTCTATGGCCCGCAAGCCACCCGCCGACCCGCATTTCGACCGCGAACAGGCCAAGTACGACAATCCCATCCCGAGCCGGGAATTCATTCTGTCTTTTCTGACCGAGAAAGGCGCGCCGCTGCCTTTCCCGGCCATCCTCAACGGCCTCGGCCTGTACAGCGAAGACCACGAGGTGGCGCTGGAGCGCCGGCTCAAGGCCATGGCCCGTGACGGCCAGCTGGTCCAGAACCGGCGCGGGCTCTGGTGCCTGCCGGGCAAGATGGACGTCAAACCCGGCCGCATCGAAGGCCATCGCGACGGCTTCGGTTTTGTCATCCTCGATGAGGGCGGTGACGACTGGGTGCTGAACGAGCGCGAAATGCGCAAGGCCATGCACGGCGATCGGGTGCTGGTCGCGGCGCAGGGCCGGGATCGGCGTGGTCGGATCGAGGCGCTGATTGTCGAAGTGCTCGGCGCGACGCCACGCCATGTGGTCGGCCGTTTTCATCGCCAGCGTGGACTGGCGTTTGTTCAGGCCAGCGATACCCGGATTAGTCAGGATTTGATCGTGCCGCCCGGTGACGAGGGCGGCGCCAATGACGGCCAGATGGTGGTAGTCGAGCTGGCACCGCGGGTGTCGGCGCTGTCGCAGCCGCTGGCGAAAGTCGTGGAAGTGCTCGGTGACCATTTGGCGCCCGGCATGGAAATCGAAGTTGCGATTCGCCAGTTCGATTTGCCGCACCAGTTTCCGCCCGCTGTCGAGAAAGAAATCGCTGCGCTGGCGCCGGTGGTGCAGGACGCTGACAAGAAAGACCGGGTCGATCTGCGCACGCTGCCGCTGGTCACCATCGACGGTGAAGACGCCAAGGATTTTGACGACGCTGTTTATTGTGAACGCAAAAAAGCTGGCGGCTGGCGCCTGTGGGTGGCCATTGCCGATGTCAGCCATTACGTACGCCGTGGCAGCGCGCTCGATGTCGAAGCCCTGAATCGCGGCAACTCGGTTTACTTCCCCGGTTTTGTCATTCCGATGTTGCCGGAGTTGTTGTCGAACGGCTTGTGCTCGCTGAAACCCGATGTCGATCGACTCTGTCTGGTGTGTGAAATGACCGTTTCCGATGCCGGCAGCTTGTCCAGCTACCGGTTCTATCCGGCGGTGATGCGCTCGCAGCAGCGGTTTACCTACACCCGGGTCTGGGCGCTGCTCAATGGCGAGCCCGTGCAGTCGGAAAAAGAACGCGAACTGCTGCCGGCGCTGCAGGAGTTGCAGGCGCTGTATCAGGCACTGGCTGATTCCCGTCGCCAGCGCGGTGCTATTGAGCTTGATACCCGCGAAACCAAAGTGCTGTTCAATGCCGAGCGCAAAATCGATCGCATCGTGCCGGTGGTCCGCAACGACGCCCATCGGTTGATCGAAGAGTGCATGATTCTGGCCAACGTCGCTGCCGCGCGCTTCTTGAACAAACATGAAATGCCGGCGCTGTATCGGGTGCACCAGGGCCCGAATCTGCGCAAGCTGGAGGCACTGCGCGAGCAGCTCGGCATGCTGGGCCTTGCTTTGGGTGGCGGTGCCGAGCCAACCCCGAAAGATTACGCGATGCTGATGAGCAAAATCGCTGCGAGGCCGGATGCCGACACCATTCAGGTGCTGCTGCTGCGGTCACTGACCCAGGCGGTGTACCAACCGGAAATGGAACCGCATTTCGGTTTGGCGCTGACCGCGTATGCGCATTTCACGTCGCCCATCCGGCGCTACCCGGATCTGGTGGTGCACCGTGGCATCAAGGCCATTCTTGCCAGCGAGGCGCTCGCCACCAAAACCGCCATGGCCGGCAATGAAGGCGCGGTGCGCTACGACACGGCCGAGCTCGAAGCGGTCGGCAGCAGCAATTCCATGACCGAACGACGTGCCGATGAAGCCACCCGCGATGTCACTTCCTGGCTCAAGTGCGAATACATGCGCGACAAGCTCGGCGAGACTTTTGCCGGTCGGGTGACGGCCGTTGTTGGCTTTGGTTTGTTTGTCGAACTGGATGAAGTGTTTGTCGAAGGTCTGGTGCACATCAGCAGTTTACGCAACGACTATTACCACTTCGATGCCGCAAGACAGACGCTGACCGGCGAGCGCAGCCATGAACAGTTCAGCCTCGGCGATCGCATTCAGGTGCGCGTGGCCGAGGTCGATTTGGATCAGCGCAAAATCGACTTCCAGTTTATCGAGCGGGTGCGGGTCGGCGCCAACACGGCAGCCACTGCGCGCAGTCGAACCGATGAACCCACCGATGCCGAAATGAAAGCGCAGCGCATGGCCGCCATTCGCAAGGCGCTGGCGCGCGACGGTGCCGGCACGCTGCCCGACAAAGTGCTGCGGGAAGGTGGCGGTCGCGGCAACCGCGAGCGCAGCGATTCGCGCGGTCAACGGCAGGGCGCCGACGCCGGTGCGAGCAAGAAAGCCGGCAGTTCAGCAGGTCGGAAAGAGACGAGCGGCAAGCCGGCCCGTGCCGGCGGTAAAGCCAGCAACGGCAAAGCCAGCACTGGCAAGTCTGGAGCCAGCAAATCCGGCGCCAGCAAATCAAGCGCCGGCAAATCCGGCAGCAGCAAAACAGGCGCAGCGGGCAAAAGCGGTGCCGGGTCTTCGGCTGTGGGCAAAGCAAAAAAACGTGGCCGCCGCTGAGCGCGCCTTGTTCAGTTGAATTGTGACGGTGCCGGCTTGGCACGGTGGAGAAGTCATCTTGGATCGGATTTTTGGCGTACACGCCGTCAACTCGCTGCTCGATTCAGCGCCCGAGCGCATCGTTCGGTTGTATGTGCTGGATGGCCGCGATGATCAAAAATTGCTGGCGCTGCTGCGCAAAGCCGAGACGCTGGATATCGCGGTGGCCCGTCGCGATCGCAAGGCGCTCGACAACCTGACCGAGGGCGCGGTGCATCAAGGCGTCGTGGCGGAATGCAAGGCGGCACCGCAGCTGCGCGAAGATGATCTGGAAAGTTTGCTGGAAAGGATTCCCTCACCGCTGTTGCTGGTGCTCGACGGCATCACTGATCCGCACAATCTCGGCGCCTGTCTGCGTACCGCCGATGCCGCCGGGGTACACGCGGTGATCGCGCCGAAAGATCGGTCGGCGGCGCTCAACCCCACGGTGCGCAAAGTTGCTTGCGGTGCGGCGGAACGGATTCCGTTCATCAGCGTGACCAATCTGGCGCGCACTTTGCGCATGCTGAAAGATCGTAACGTCTGGGTGGTTGGTACGGCCGGTGAAGCGACCGCTTCGATTTATCAAAGCAAATTGACCGGGCCATTGGCATTGGTCATGGGCGCCGAAGGCGAAGGCATGCGCCGGCTGACCCGCGAGCATTGCGATCAGTTGGTCAACATCCCAATGTTCGGCAGTGTCAGCAGTCTCAACGTTTCGGTCGCCACCGGCGTCTGCCTGTTCGAGGCCGTGCGGCAGCGGAGTGTCGGTGCATGAATCATCGGCTCTGGCATCGGCTGCTCGGAGTCGGATTGCTGCTCGTGATGATCGCCTCCGGTTGGGGCGTACAGCAGTTGCATCAGTACTGGCAGCAGCAGGCCCTGCTGCAGAGCAGTCAGCAAAACGAGCAGCTGGCGCTGCACATGGAAACGCTGCTCGATGGCCTGCAGAATCATGTCAAACGGATGCAGCACAGTGCGCATCTGGCGCTGCATTCCGGCGATGACAGCCCGGCCCTGCTGAAATTCTTGCAACCCGCCTTGCCGGCCGGTGCAGGCGGTTATTCGCTTGATGTGTTACAGCAAACCACGCCAACTGCGCAGCTTGGCAATGTTTACGCAGCGGTCGCGCCAACGACACCAGCCATGCAGGCGGAACTGCGCATCATCTGGGCTCTGTTTCCGCTGGCGGCGGCGACCCATCTGACCGACAGTTCCTTGCAGTGGAGTTATTACAACTCGCTGCAATCCCCTTTGGTCGGCATGTTTCCGTATCGCAGTACCGAACGCTTGCTGCGTGACAACGACATCGCGACTTTGCCCGCCATGTTCGAGCAGTTCATGAGTCCTGAGGTGCAGCAGCGCATCGCCGCCGACATTGCCGATCAGCAGACGCCGGTCTGGCGGGCTCCGCACATCGACAAAGCCGGTGCCGGCTGGGTAGTGCCATTGGTGGCGCCGGTGCGCAATGAAGGCAAAGTGATTGGCGCCGTGTCGGCCGATGTTCGCTTGCCGTTTTTATCAGGTCACCTGGCTCGCCTGACCACGGCGCCGGAACGCACGTTGTTGATCGATGACGAACAACGGGTGCTCGCCGACAGTCGCTTGTCGCTGGAAACCAGCAATCGGTTGGCGCGACTGGGTGAGCGGTTACCGGCATCGCTGGCCGCGCTGACGCCGCAGCTGACCCGGGCCCATCCGGGCTGGACCAGTGCCGGCGATTACCATTTGATGCTGCGGCCGCTGGCGCATAGCCAATGGACATTGGTGCGCGTGATTCCGAGTGATGAATTGTTGTTTGATGTTCGGCTACGGGCGTTGGCAGTGGCGTTGCCGCTGCTGGTCATTGCACTGATCGCGGCAGTGGCCTGGTGGCGTCGCCGGTTCGAATGAAAAACGCATGAGCTACGGCTACAGGACGATGTTTGCATGAAGACGGTGGTGCCGGCGCGCGAAGCGCGCTCGCCGTACATTACGCGGGAAGGCGCCGAACGGCTGCGCGAAGAACTGCTGACACTGCTGCGCGACAAGCGCCCGGAAGTCACCGCCGCTGTTGCCGCGGCGGCAGCGCTCGGTGACCGCTCAGAAAATGCCGAATACATTTATGGCAAGAAGCAACTGCGGGAAATTGATCGCCGCATCCGGTTTCTGGAAAAGCGCCTGCAGGAAGTCAAGGTCATTGATCAGTTGCCAGCAGATCGACAACGGGTGTTCTTTGCTGCTTGGGTCACGCTGGAAGACGACCACGGTGAGCAGCATTGTTACCGGCTGGTCGGCCCGGATGAAATCGACGCCGACCGACGTTACATCAGCATCGATTCACCGCTGGCGCGTGCGTTGGTAAAGAAAGCGCTGGATGATGAGCTGAGCGTTCGCACGCCGGCCGGCGAAACGCATTATGTGATTGTCGCGATCGCCTATGGCGCATCGCCGGAGTCGAGTTCAACATGATTCAGCATCGCATTGTCCGGCGTGTCATCGGCGCCATGTTGATGGTCTTTTCGGTATCGCTGCTGCCGCCGTTGGTGGTTTCCCTGCTTTATGTCGATGGCAAATGGCCGGCGTTTCTGTTCCAGGCCCTGATTACGGCGTTTATCGGCTTTCTGTTATTCCGCAACACGCCTGCGCACAGTGAGCCGAAAACCCGCGACGGTATTGTGATTGTCGTGCTGATCTGGACGCTGTACAGCCTGGTTGGCGCCATGCCGTTTTACTGGATACTGGAAGTCAGCTACACGGATGCCGTGTTCGAGGCGGTGTCCGGATTGACCACTACCGGTTCCTCGGTGCTGTCCGGTCTGGATCAGATGGCAAAGTCGGTGCTGTGGTATCGCCAGCAATTGGGCTTCATGGGCGGTATGGGCGTGCTGATTCTGGCAGTGGCGATTCTGCCGATGTTCAATATCGGCGGCATGAAGCTGTACAAGGCTGAAGCGACCGGCCCGATGAAGGACGACAAACTGGCGCCACGCATTGCGCAAACCGCACGGTTATTGTTTTCCGTGTATTTGCTTCTCGTGCTTGCCTGTGCCGGCGGTTATTGGCTTGCCGGCATGACCGGGTTCGATGCCATCACTCACAGTTTTGCCACCATCGCCACTGGCGGCTTCGGCAATTACGATGCTGGCATGGGCTATTTCAACTCGTTCGGTGTCGAGTTGGTTGCGATGATCGGCATGTTGGCGGGGGCTGTTAACTTTGGTTTGTTGTTCGTGGTCTGGAACAACAAAGACCCGCGCCTTTTTCTGCGTGATCAGGAGTGCAAGACGTTTGTGGGTTTGCTGGTATTCAGCATCCTGTTGATCACGCTGACCTTGTGGGTGAAAGGACGTTATCCAATGCTGCCCGAGGCGCTCCGGGTCGCAGCATTCCAGGTCATCAGCAGTTTGACCACCACCGGGTTCGGCACGGCCGATACCTCGACCTGGCCCAGCTTTACCGGCCATTTCATTTTTCTGCTGGCGTTCATTGGTGGTTGTTCCGGCTCCACCAGTGGCGGCATGAAAACGCTGCGTTTTTTTCTGCTGTTCAAGCAGGTCAGCCGGGAAGCCAAGCAGTTGGTGCAGCCGAACATCGTGGCCCATGTGAAGTTCAACGGCCGCATCGTTCCGGAATCGGTTACCAACGGGATTTGGGGTTTCTTCGCGCTCTTTGTTTCGACCGCATTGCTGTTTCAGTTCTTGCTGATGGCCTGCGATCTGGATTTCACCACGGCCTTCGCCGTGGTGGCCGCCAGCCTGAATAACCAGGGCCTTGGCACCAACAACCCGGCGATGGGTTTTGCCGCAATGAACGATATGGCCAAATGGGTGACCTCGGCCTGCATGCTGGCCGGGCGTCTGGAGATCTTCACCTTCTTCGTTTTGTTCACGCCGATTTTCTGGCGCCGGTTTTAGGCGCTCGACCCGGCCGACGGCACGGCGTCGGCCATTGTTATTTATGCCATCACTTCCATGACTGCCGGCTGTTGCGGCGCAGCATCGGCAGGCGTATGATTTTTCAACGTACGTATATTTACGTATAAAACATGACTCAGCCGAGCTTTCTGGTAAAGGTGTCCCGCATTCTGCTGGGCGCTCCACGTAATCTTCAATCCGCCGATACTCGCCAGCATCTGGCGTTGACGGCGTTTCTTGCCTGGGTGGGCCTCGGCGCCGACGGTCTGTCATCGTCGGCCTACGGACCGGAAGAGGCGTTTCTGGCCCTTGGCCAACACGGCCAGCTCGGACTGTATCTGGCGATCGCCACGGCGCTGACCGTGTTCATCATCGCGGTGTCCTACAACCAGGTCATCGAGCTGTTTCCGTCCGGCGGCGGTGGCTACAAAGTGGCGACCACGTTGATTGGTCCGCGTGCCGGTCTGCTGTCGGGCTCGGCGCTGATCATCGATTACGTGCTGACCATCGCGATTTCCGTCGCCGCCTGCGTCGATGCCTTGTACAGCGTGCTGCCGATCGGTTTGCAGCCATACAAGCTGCCGCTGGAACTGGCGCTCGTGCTGTTGCTGATGACGCTGAATCTGCGCGGCATGAAAGAATCGGTCAAAGTGCTGCTGCCGCTGTTCATCGGTTTTCTGCTCAGTCATTTTCTGTTGATTGGTTATGGTATCGCCGCGCATGGCGGGCGATTGCCGCAGCTCATCCCGCAAACGCTGCAGGAAACCGGCAGTATGTCCGGGCAGTTCGGTTCGATATTTGTCATCGCGCTGTTGCTGAAAGCCTATTCGCTGGGTGGCGGTACTTACACCGGTCTGGAAGCCGTTTCGAACAACGTCAATACGTTGGCTGAACCGCGCGTGCGCACTGGCCGTTTGACCATGCTCTACATGGCACTGAGTCTGAGTTTTACCGCGGCCGGCATCATCATTTTGTATCTGCTGTGGGATGCCCAACACGTTGCCGGCATGACCCTGAATGCGGTGGTGTTTCAGTCGGTGCTGCAGGATGTTGGTCTCGGTGCCGGGTCATTGACGATGGTGTTGCTGCTCGAAGCCGGCTTGCTGTTGGTGGCCGCCAACACCGGTTTTCTCGGCGGCCCGGCCGTGTTGTCCAACATGGCGGTTGATGGCTGGATGCCACGGCAATTTCGCCGGCTGTCCAGTCGGTTGGTGACCCAGAACGGCATCGTGCTGTTTGGCTTGGCGGCACTGGTGATCTTGCTGGCATCGCACGGTCAGGTGGCGCTACTGGTCGTGCTGTACTCAATCAATGTGTTCATCACCTTTTCGTTGTCGCTGTATGGTTTGTGCGTGTATTGGTGGCGCAATCGGCAACAGAAAAAAGCGCTGCGCCGGTTGGCGCTGTCGATGGTTGGTTTCCTGGTCACGATCAGCATTTTGTTGGTGACCGTGGTCGAGAAATTCGCCGAAGGCGGCTGGGTCACGATGCTGATCACCGGGTTGGTGGTGCTGCTTGGCTACGCGATCAAGCAGCATTACCTGATGGCCGAACGCGAGTTGCGGGTCATCGACAAGCGCCTGGCGGAAACGGTGCCGCCATTGCCGGAAGCCTTGCCGTTTCGCCCGGATCAGGATGCCCGCACCGCGGTTGTCATGGTCGGCTCAAAAGGTCGCGGCACCGCCATGCATACCCTGCTGTGGATCCACCGCATTTTCCCGAACGTGTTCAGCCATTTTGTTTTCGTCAGCGTCGGTGAAGTCGATGTCGAACGGCTGGCAGCAGAAGATGGCATCGAGCGCTTGCACGCCCGCATGGAGGACAATCTCGGTCAACTGGTCGCCTACTGCCAGCATCGCGGCTGGCCGGCGCAGTATGCGTTTGCTTTCTCCGCGGACAGAGTCCGCGAGTTGACTGACATGGCCGAGCGCCTGCGCAGTGAATACCCCAATTGCGTGTTCTTTGCCTCGCAGCTGATGTTTGACACTTGGTGGGCACGCATCCTTCACCATCAAAGTGCTTTTGCCTTGCAGGATGAGTTGCTGGAGCGTGGCATGCAGATGGTGATCTTGCCGATGAAGCTCAGCACCATTCGTACCGCCAGTTCGGATCTTTGCTCCGAACGCAAACAGCAGGCCGCAGATTTGCTGGCTGGCGCCACGGTGGCGCTGGAACCCAGCAGCTAAAGCCAGCACGACCGGGAGTCCGTCATGACCGAACAAACCTTGCAAACGGTGACCACCTATACCCGCTGGATTCTGATTGCTGGCGTCATCGTCCTGCTGACCTTGATGGCGCTGTTGTTCTGGCGAAAATCGCATTCCGTTCCGGTAGGTGAAGTGACCATTGCGGCACCGCTGACGGTGGCGGAAGCGCAGCAGAAAGTCTGGTTTGCGTTGCCGGAGTTGGCGCCGCGTGCGGGGTGGCAGCAGGAAGGCGTGCATGTCATCGGTGACAACTGGGTGATGATTCGCTACACCGCCAGCAACGGCGGTTCACTGGAAGTTGGCAAGGGCACCAAGCGGCCCTTGCTGAATATTGTCAAACGCTTCCCGGTCGAAGCCCGTAAGACCACCACAGTGAATGGCAACCTCGCCATTTTCATCCAGGGCGGCTGGGACGATACCGATCACTGGAATGCCAGTATCGACGCCGGTTTGCTGGAGTGGACCAGCAATGGCTTTCACTACCGGATTCAGCAGACGGGTCTGGGGCTGAATTACCAGCAGATGATCGACTTCGGCGAGTCGCTGATTGTTAAGCCAGAGAAAACCGGACCGGTAAGTGAACCGGTGAATGCCGAGTCAATTAACACCGAGCCAGTCAAAACCAAGCCAGCCGCTTCGACCTGATGGTGCAGTTTTGTTTACGGTGTGAAGCCAGTTGATTAGCCGGCACAATGACGGCGCGTGCATCGGCGGGCGAATTGAGCAACCAAAAAAGGCAGCCAACAGGCTGCCTTTTTTGCATCCAGCGGATAGGGCGGATTACAGCTGGGCCTTGACCTGCTGCATCACGTCGTTCGCTTCTTTTTTGCTGTCGGGATAGGTCGCAGCTTTCTCCAGACTCTTCATTGCGGCTTTGAAGTCGGAGTTGCGGAATTGGGCGTAGCCCAGCACCAGCCAGGTGTGGCCTTCGTTTTTCGCCAGCCCGCCTTTTTCGATGGCGTGTTGATAGGCGACGATGGCTTTATCCCACTGTTTCAACTCGGACAGTTTCTCGCCCTGAAAGAGAAACGCTTCACCGGTGCTGGCGAGTTTGCCGGCTTCGCCATAGGCGTAAGCAACTTTTTCGCCGTTGTTGGCTTGCTTCCAGGCCTGGGCAATGCTCTTCCAGGTCGCTTCGTTGGCTTTCAAGGCGCCGCGCGCAATACCACGCTCCAGAGCACCCGCCGACTTTTCGTACTGGCCGTTGTTCCAGTACATGGTCGCCAGATTCTTTACGTCTTTCTCTTTGTTCAGCAGGCCTTTTTGCTCGATGTCGGCGAGCAGGGCAAAGGCATCGCTGTCACGCTGGGCCAGAATGTAGAGATTGGCCAGATGCAGCAATTGTTCGCTGTTGTCAGGCGCCGCAGCGGTCACCTCTTTTTGCACCAGAATCGCATCTTCAAAGCGATCGATCTCGCCGTGCAGGTCGGCCAGCATGCGCAGCCATTCCAGCTTCGGTTGCGGATGCAGCTTGATGGCAACATAGGCGGGGCAGATCGCGTCTTGCGGTCGCTCGAGCTTGCTCAGGAGTTGCGCCTTGACCAGATACATTTCCGGTTTGACGGCTTTCACTTGAGTGAAGTAGCGATCGATTGCCGCCAGTGCGGCTTCATTCTGCTCGGCCTGCAGATAGAACGTCACCAGATTCTGCCAACCGGCCAGCTGCTGTTCGTCGGGTAATGCCCCGGTGGCCAGTGCCTGCTCAATGTGACTGGCGGCGTTGGCATAGTCATCCGATTCGGAGTACGCGTAGGCCAGCAGATTCTGCACCATTGCCTTGTCGTAATCCTTGCGCGGCGGTTTCTCGTCCAGCGGCGTCAGCAAGGTGATTACAGTGGGGAAGTCTTTGGCTTGATAGGCTTCCTGGGCTTTTTTGTAGATCTTGTAGGTCTTCTCTTCGAGCTGGGCGTCTTTGTCTTTTTTCCGTCCCTCTGCTTGAGCTGTTTGCTCCGGAATGGCGCAATTTTTGGTCAACGATGTTTCCAGACCCGCCTGCACAGCAGTTGCCGTCAGACTCAAGAACAGGGCGCCGGAAATGAGAAGCTTAGCCATAGCCTGACTCCATCAAGGTTAAAAGGGGGAAAAGGACCGCTTGCGCGCGGCCGGCGGCTTCGCCAAACTGGCGGCCGATTTCAGGAAGGGCCCGCGCGCCGATACCAATCTGGGGGGATGCATCGGCGCGCGGGGTTCGACCGTCTCGCAACGATCTAACTTGTCGTACTCAAACCAAGACGAAGGTCCGGCTTATTGCCGGACCGGTTCCGTCACAAAACCCAGTTTCAGCACGCCGTTGTACTGTGCTGCCGACATGATTTCGGCCAGCCGCTGGTACTTCACTTCCTTGTCGGCGCGAATGTGCAATTCGACATTCGGGATCTTGCCGGCATCGCTCAGCCGGGCCAGCAACTCATCGTCCGTAATGGCCGCATCGTTCCAGAACACCGCACCGCTGGCATTGATGGCCAGCGTTACCGTTTCCGGTTTTTCTTCATTGCGGCTGCTCGAAGCATCCGGCAAATCGACTTTGACCGAGTGCGTCACGACCGGGGTGATCAGAATGAACACCACCAGCAAGACCAACATCACGTCGACCAGCGGCGTGGTGTTGATTTCATTGTTCAGCGCCTGAGCGCCTTTCTCGAAGCCACCAAAGGCCATAGCATCGTCTCCTGAATGGTGACGCCGTTTCATGGGCGTGCAGCCATGAACCTGACTTACTTGCTGCCAAACGCGAGCAGCGAGTGGTGCAGATCGTGAGCGAAACTGTCGAGATGGTTTTGCACCACTTTGTTGCCACGAACGAAGGTGTTGTAAGCCAACACTGCCGGAATCGCGGCGAACAGACCGGCAGCGGTTGCCACCAGTGCTTCACCCATCGGACCGGCAACGGCATCCAGCGTGGCTTGGCCTGACGAGGCGATGGCCAGCAGCGCGTGGTAGATACCCCAAACCGTGCCGAACAGACCCACGAACGGCGCGGTCGAACCAATCGAGGCCAGCACGGTCATGCCGCCTTCGAGACGCTGGGTTTCCAGGTTCAGCGCATTACGGATGCAGCGCACCAGGTAATCGTCCAGACCACAGGCTTCGGCGAAAGTCTTTTCGTTATCGTGGAATTCATCCAGCGCATGCAGACCGGCTTTGGCCATGCGACCGACCGGCTGATTCGATTTTTCCACCGCCTTGCGCGCCGAGGTCAGGTCTTTCGACTTCCAGAACAGGGCGATTTCGCGCTTGATGGCTGCACGGGTGCGCAGGAAGACAAAGCCGCGCAGCAAAATGACAAACCAGGTGATCGACGACATCAGGATCAGCAACAGGAAAGTTGAGATCAGGACCGGATCGTTTTGCTCAAACACCAACATGAAATTCATGACGACTCCTTACTGCGTTGCAAGTTTTGAAAAGATTCAGCAGTCAGTGCGGTAACGGTTGGCGCACGCTGCCTGTCAATTCGTATTAACCGAAGTCCAGCGAAGTCTCGCCGCTGAGGCGGAACACCACCACGAAATCGAGCACCGACTCCACACCGGCGCCGTTCTCGGTTGCCGGTTGGAAACGCCAGCGCTTGACCGCCGCCACGGCAGACCGACCGAGGTCGCGATTGCGCGCGTTCTTGACGATCTCGACATCCAGCACTTCGCCCGTTGCCGAAATGCGCAAGCGCAATTTCACTTCGCCTTCATCGCCGTTGCGCAGGGCTTCCGGCGGGTATTTCGGATTCTTGTTGCTGCCATCGCTGACATAGCGGGCTTTCACAAACACCGGGCCTTCCTGAACCGCGACCGGTCCCGGATCGGTGGATGGCGTCATATCCGTCTGGCCCATCACGAATGGCACGTCGTCGGATTCCGGCTGGGGCGGAACCTGAATCGGATTCTCCGGCGGCGTGACCGGCGGCTTCGGCTTCGGTTTCGGCGGCGGCGGTGTCTCCGGCCGGGGTTCCGGCGGCGGTGGAGGGGGCGGCGGCGGCGGCGGCTCCTGAATGAGGGCAACCTTTACCGGTGGCTCCTCTTGCTTGGGTGGTTGCGCTTTGTGCTCGGCCAGCGTGTACGCCACAAAGGCGTGACCCGCCAACGAAACAACCAGCGCAACAACGGCAGGGACTCTCGACATCTTTACGATCCGTGACCGGGTTGAGGGCGTGGACATATTTCGCCACGACTGAAACAAATTGTTAATAGATCGGCCTTGGCAGTTGTTGGCTTGCACCCGGAACGGAGCGGTTATACGCGCGCGTTCCTTATATATGGTCAGCAGCGCTGCCAGCGGCGCTTTTGGTAATTTTATACGTAAATATACGTACGCGTATAGGCGTGCGTGTCACCCCGCGGCGCATGCGCTAGCATGGCCGTATGAAAACCTCGTCTGCGACCCCGACTCTGACCCCGCCCCGCGCCCAGGCGCAGGCCCTGCTGCGGCTGGGCGGATTTGTCCTGGCCTACGTCCTGCTGGACTGGCTGAGTTACATCCATCCGGTTGGCGGTTTTGCCATCACGCCCTGGAACCCGCACCCCGGTCTGGCGTTGGCATTGCTGCTGGTGCAAGGGCGGCGAGCGCTGCCGGTGGTGATGCTGGCGGCGGCCCTGTCCGAGGTGCTGGTGCGCGGTCACTCGCCGCTGGCGCTGACCCTGGTGCTGGGGGTGTTGGTGTCGCCGTCCGGCTACGCCCTGCTGGCGCGCTTTCTGACCCGCGGGCTCGGTTTTGATCCGGACTTGCCCGACCGTCACGCCCTGCTGCGGCTGGTGCTGGCGGCCATTCCCGGCACCCTGCTGATCAGCCTGCTGTACGTCACCAGCCTCAGCGTGGCCGGTTTGCTGCCGTGGCTGCAGCTGCCGGATGCCACGGTGCGGTTATGGATTGGCGATCTGATTGGCGTGGTGATCACCACGCCGCTGCTGCTGGTCTGGCGGCGGCCACCCGCGCTCGACTGGCGGACCTTTCCGCTGCCCGAGGCGGCGGCCATTGCGACGGCCATGGCGGTGGTGCTGTGGCTGATCTTCGGCTGGCAGAACACCGATGCTTTCCAGTTTTTCTACCTGCTGTTCGTGCCGCTGATCTGGGCGGCGCTGCGCTTTGCCCTGCACGGCGCGACGCTGCTGTTGATGACCTGCCAGCTCGGCCTGATTCTGGCGGTGGAAGTGCGCCACTACGATGCCGACACCGTCATTGCCTTCCAGTTTCTGATGCTGGCGCTGGCGGTCGCCGGGCTGGTGCTCGGCATGGCGGTCAGCGAAGGCCGCCGCGCGCAGGAGGTTGTGCTAAAGCGCGAGGGCGAGCTGCATCAGGCGCTGCGTATGGCCGCTGCGGGCGAACTGGCGTCCAGCCTGGCCCATGAGCTGAACCAGCCGCTGGCTGCCATCAGCAATTACATCGGCGCCAGTCAGAAACTGGCCGAGCGGGAGCCGCCGGACATCCAGCGGCTGCGCGAGACGCTGCAGAAGGCCGGCCACGAGGTGCAGCGGGCCGGGGCGGTCGTGCACCGCTTGCGGCGGTTTTTCCGCAGCGGCGAATTGCAACAGGAACGGCTGGCGATCGCCGATCTGGTCAGTGCCGCCTGGGAGCCGCTGGCACGGCGTGCGGTGCGGGCGCGCATCGAGTACTTTGTCCATCTGCCGGCCGATTTGCCGGACTTGTACGCCGACCGGGTGCAAAGCGAAATTGTGCTGCACAACCTGCTCGGCAACGCGCTTGATGCCTTGGAAAGCCGTGACGGTGGCCACCGCAGTCTGACTGTCGCGGCGGTCGCGGAAACCAGCCATGTCCGCTTCACCGTCACCGATACCGGGCCGGGCATTGCGCCGGCGCTGGTCGCCCAGCTGTTTGAATCCTTCGTTACCAGCAAGGCGCACGGCATGGGGCTCGGGCTCAATATCAGCCGCTCGCTGGTCGAGGCCCACGGCGGTCATTTATGGCTGGCCGAATCCCGGCCCGGCCGAACCCGGTTTTCGTTTACCCTGCCTGCCTTTCGCGATCCGGATGCACCCCCACAAGAGATGCCGTCATGACTGACTCCGCCAGCCCGACAGTCCACATCGTCGACGATGATGCCGCCGTGCGCGATTCGCTGGCGCTGCTGCTGGAGCTGTCCGGGCTGCCGGTCCGCAGCTTCGATAGCGCCGAAAGCTTTCTCGCCGAGCTCGACCGCGAGGCCAGCGGCTGCCTGCTGCTGGACCTGCGCATGCCCGGCATGGACGGGCTCAGCCTGCAAAAGCTGCTGACCGAGCGCGGCATTGGTTTGCCCATCGTCATGATCACTGCTCATGGTGATGTCGCGGCCGCTCGCACCGCGCTCAAGGGCGGCGCGGTCGACTTTCTGGAAAAGCCGGTCGACGAAACTGTGTTGCTGGCTACCGTCCGCGAAGCCATGCAGCGTGAACAAAGCCGGGTCGCCGCCAGCGCCGAACAGCAGCAGGCCCACGACCGGCTAGCCCGGCTGACCGAGCGTGAGCGGGAAGTGCTGGAACTGGTTGCTGCCGGCCGCACCAGCAAGGAAATCGGCGAGCAGCTCGGCATCAGCCCGCGCACGGTCGAGGTCTACCGGGCCCGGCTGATGGACAAATTGCAGGTCGGCTCGTTGCCGGAGCTGGTCCGGCTCGCGCTCGCCGCCAGGCCGGGCTGAGCCGGCCGGCGATACGGAGCCCCCAGCGCTTTTCCGCGTCTAGGCCCAGCAGCGAAAGACGACCAGAGCGCCCGTCCCACGCCGCTTGCCCGGTAATCAGGGTTTGCCTGCACCGGCCCACTTACGTACAATACGCGCCCCTTCGCCCGCCCGGGCGGAGGCATCCTTGCTGCGGCGGCACTGGTTTTCCCGTTCCTAAGAACGGCCGGAGAACAGGCAACCGACCGTGGCGAAACCCACAAGGAATCACCATGCGCCATTACGAAATCGTGGTCATGGTGCACCCGGACCAAAGCGAGCAAGTGCCCGCGATGGTCGAGCGTTACCAGGGCGTCATTACTGCCGCTGGTGGCACGGTGCACCGCTTTGAAGACTGGGGCCGTCGTCAGCTGGCCTACAGCATTCAGAAACTGCACAAGGCTCACTACGTTCTGATGAACGTCGAGTGCCCGCCTGCTGTTGTTGATGAACTCGACAACGCCTTCCGTTACAACGACGCCGTCATCCGTTACATGATCATGAAGATGGACGCCGCCGTAACCGAACAGTCCCCGCTGCTGAAAGCCAAAGATGAAAAAGACGGCGCCCGCCGTTCGTTTCATGATGACGCTGCCGGCGACGTTGACGCGGCCTAACGGACAGGAGCACTAGACATGTCACGTTTTTTCCGTCGTAAAAAGTTCTGCCGCTTCACCGCTGAAGGTGTTGATCAGATCGATTACAAAGATGTCGGCACCCTGAAGGCCTACATCACCGAAACCGGCAAAATTGTCCCGAGCCGCATCACCGGCACCAAGGCCAATTATCAGCGTCAGCTCGCTGGTGCGATCAAGCGTGCGCGTTACCTCGCGCTGCTGCCGTACTGCGACAGCCACGAATAAGGCCAAGGAGCTCATCCCATGCAAGTCATTCTGCTGGAAAAAATCCGCCGCCTCGGCGAGCTCGGCGACACCGTCAAGGTGAAAGCCGGCTACGGCCGCAACTTCCTGATCCCGCAAGGCAAGGCCGTTGCTGCGACCGCAAACAACAAAACCTTCTTCGAACAGCGCCGCGCTGAACTCGAGAAGAAGCAAGCCGAAGTGCTGGCCGCTGCTCAGGCTCGCGCCGAGAAGCTGGCTGCGCTGACCGTCACCATCGCCGCCAAAGCCGGTGACGAAGGCAAGCTGTTCGGTTCCGTCGGCACCCGCGACATCTCCGATGCCGTGACCGCCGCTGGCGTTGCCATCGAGAAGTCGGAAGTCCGTTTGCCGACCGGCGCCCTGCGCATGGTTGGCGAATACGACATCGCCGTTTCGCTGCACAGCGAAGTGACTGGCACCGTCAAGGTTGCCATTGTTGCCGCTCGCTAAGTTCTGCTTTTGTAATCAGGCAGTACGCGCTTCAAACAAAAACGCCACCTTCGGGTGGCGTTTTTGTTTTTGGGTTTTTTGTTCCCTCCCCTGCCAGGGGGAGGGTTAGGGTGGGGGCGGAATTACGCGAGGGAGTTTGCTATTCGACTCATGTCTCGTAATTTAAGAGTGCCGTGTCTCGCCACGGCGAGCGACCTACTTTCTCTTGCTCGTGCAAGAGAAAGTAGGCAAAGAGAACACGCCCCAGCGCGCCAGAGTCGCTTTGGTTGCTTCGGAGACTCCGCCCGCCGTTCACGTACCAGTGTCTTCGGGCACGCACTGATGCGGCGTCCTGCCTTATCAGTGCTGCACTGGCATCCCTGCCAGCGCACCCTGCCACTGTCACGTGCCCGCCGGCTGGCGCGAATGGGGGCCCCGGGTTCTAGGCGAGTCAGTTTCTTCGGCACTGCAACTCAGTCTGTCATTCCGGCGAAGGCCGGAATCCAATTTGAATTTGAAGCAGAAACGCAATGGATTCCGGCCTTCGCCGGAATGACAGGAGTGATTTGTTCGGCTTTGCGCGCAGCGTGTCGTTGACCTTCTCGCCCGTTCGATGAGCCGAGCAGCGGAATGCAGTCTGGGTTAACAGCCCGCAGCGTAGCGAAGGGGCGAGGCAGGAAGCCGAGGCCTTTTCAGACTGTACACGGATGTGCTGTCTGAAAAGCCCCAGACGGAATGAGCAGCGCAGGGGACCGCTAAAACAGCCTCACCGTTTTAGCGGCTCGGAGCCGGGCATGTTTCTTTGGGTCCTTTCTTTCGCAAAGAAAGGACCTCGCCCGCCGGGGCGAGACCCGGCAATGGTTGTAGCCGCTAGGGAGGCAACAATAAAGCAGGACTAAAGCTTCGACCCCCAATTCAACTTCGTCCGCAACACCTGATAATAATCATGATCATCCGGATGCACGAGCCACAGTTGCTCTTTCTTCTTGCTGATCAAAATCGAATCACCCGGCGCGACTTTGATATGGACTTGGCCATCGCAAGACAATTGCGGATAGGTGCGATTATTGGCGCCGATGACAATCTCGATGCGCGAATCGCCATCCAGCACAATCGGCCGCGCGGTCAATGTGTGCGCGAACATCGGCACCAGCGCCACCGCGTTCAATGACGGATGCATGATCGGGCCGCCAGCGGATAGCGAATACGCGGTCGAGCCGGTTGGCGTTGCGACGATCAAACCGTCCGAGCGCTGGCTGTAAACGAATTGCTCGTTGACGTAGACCTCGAACTCGATCATCCGGGAAATTTCGCCGGGATAGAGCACGATGTCGTTCAGTGCTTCGCTGCTGGCGATGGGGTCATCGTGGCGCAGCACCCGGGCACTGAGCAGAAAGCGTTTTTCGACGAAGTATTTGCCGTCGAGCACTTCGGCGACTTTCTGGCGGAATTCGGTCGGCCGGACATCGGTCAGGAAACCGAGGTGACCGCGGTTGATGCCGAGCACCGGCAAATCGAAATTGGCCAGGGTGCGGGCCGCGTGCAGCATCGAGCCATCACCGCCGATCACGATCACCAGCTGGCAGATGTTGCCCAAATTATTGATGGGCACCAATTGCCGTGGCGGCAAATCCAGCGCTCGACCGCAGACTTCTTCGACCACCACCTGATGGCCACTTTCAATGAGAAATTCGCGCAGGCCGAGCATGGTATCGGCGGCGCCGGCGTGATTGGGCTTGCCGATGATGCCGATGACCGGAAAGCGTTGGGTGGCGGAAAGCTGGGGGGCGGCGTCGGGCTGGTTGTTCAAGGCGGGCCTGTCGTGCATCAAGGAGCGGGATGGGCAAACGGCCGGGAACGGTGCGGGGCGGCCGTGCAATGTCCGCAGTGTAGCGGATGGTCCCGGGCTCGCCTACCGGCGGCGGCGGCCGGTTGCTGGCGGATGCCGCGGGCCGGCTGGCAGCCGACTAGACTTGCTGGGCGCGAAAGGGGCAATCTTCACCGTGCCAGATAATTGCTGACCAGCGGTCAGTTGGATGTAGAATGGCGGCCCGCGAGTGACCCATGGTCACCGATCGGCGATTCCGACTCTGCTTTGCGAGGGATGCATGCGTACATCTACCCCCATCTGGTTGCTTCCGTTGCTGGCGCTGCTCGCTGGCCTTGCTGGCTGCAGCAAGCCCGAACCGGCGGCCGCCCCGCCGCGGCCGGTGCGTTCGATCGTGGTCAAGGCCGAGTCGCTGGCGCCGAGCGCTACCTATTCCGGCGAAGTGCGTGCCCGATACGAAACGCCGCTGGCATTCCGGGTCGCCGGCAAGCTCGCGGAGCGTCGGGTCGAAGTCGGCAGCGTGGTCAAGAAAGGTCAGGTGCTGGCGCGCCTCGACGAAGCCGATCTGCAATTGCAAGCGGCCGCTGGCGAAGCGGGCAAAGTCGCGGCGCAGGCGCAATTGACTCGCGCCAAATCCGATTACGAACGGTTCAAGGCGCTGCGGGAAAAGAACCTGGTCAGCGAATTCGATTTCAAGAACGCCCAGACCGCTTACGAAGTGGCCCGCTCGCAATTTGATCAAGCCGTTGCGCAGGCGCGAGTCGGTGACAATCAGGCCGGCTACACCCAGCTGATTGCCGATGCCAACGGCGTGGTTACCGCGCTGCAAGCGGAAATCGGTCAGGTGGTCGCGGCCGGGCAACCGGTGGTGACGCTGGCGCGCAGTGGCGAGCGCGAAGTGCAGATCGCGGTGCCGGAATCGCGGGTCGATGAGCTGCGCCGCGCCACCGATATTGCCGTGCGGCTGTGGGCGAAACCGGAAAAAGCCTATCCCGGCAAAGTACGCGAGATTGCCCCGGATACCGACCCGGTTACCCGCACCTACAACACCCGCATTACCGTGCAGGAAGTGGACACCGATTTGAAACTCGGCATGACCGCCACGGTGACCTTGACCGGTGCTGGCGCGCAAGCGGTGCGCCTGCCACTGACCGCCATTTATCAAACGGATGCGCAGCCGAAAGTCTGGCTGGTCGACGGCAATCAGCAGGTCAATTTGCAGCCGGTAACGCTCGGTGATTTCGTCGACAACGATGTGATTGTCATCGCTGGATTGAAAGACGGTGATCGCGTGGTCACGGCGGGCGTCAATCGTTTGGTGCCGGCGCAACACGTCAAACTGATCGAGGGCGAATGATGCGCGGCCCCAATCTGAGCGAGTGGGCGTTAAAACACCAGACACTGGTGTTGTTTTTCATGCTGCTGATCGCAGCCGCTGGCGTCATGAGCTATTTCGAACTCGGCCGCGCTGAAGATCCGGCGTTCACCTTTCGTGGCATGGTGATCAATGTCATCTGGCCGGGCGCCACCGCCCGCGAAATGGAACAGCAAGTCACCGACCGGATCGAGAAAAAACTGCAGGAAACGCCTGGACTTGAGCATGTGCGCAGTTTCTCCAAACCCGGTGAAGCGTTCATTTTTGTCTTCCTGCGTGACAACGTCGACCCGGCGACCGTGCCGAACTCCTGGTATCAAGTCCGGAAGAAACTGGCGGATATCAAGCACACCTTGCCGAGCGATGTCATCGGTCCGTTTTTCAACGACGAATTCGGCGATACCTTCGGCAATATCTATGCGTTGACTGCCGATGGCTTCAGTCAGGCCGATCTGCGGGTCTACGCGGAAAAAGCCCGGCAGGAATTGCTGCGGGTGCCGGATGTGGCAAAAGTCGAGTTGCTCGGCGTGCAGCCGGAAAAAGTCTACATCGAGCTGTCCGATGCCAAGCTGGCAACGCTCGGTCTGGATCCTGGCCTTATCATCAGCACACTGCAAAGTCAGAACGTCATGACCTCGGCCGGCGATGTCGTGACCGATGCCAATCGGGTCTATCTGCGCGTCACCGGTAATTTTGAATCCGTCGAAAACATTCGCGAGATCGGCATCCGGGCCAATAACCGCATTTTCCGCTTGGGTGACATCGCCCGCATTCATCGTGGCTATGCCGATCCGCCGGGCGTGCGGATGCGCTTCAAGGGCGAAGACGCGGTTGGTGTGGCGGTGTCGATGCAACCGGGCGGCGATATCCTGAAGCTGGGCGAGCGGCTTGATGCCGCCTGGCTACGTGTGCAGGCGGGTCTGCCAATCGGTGTCGATGTCCATCGGGTGTCCGATCAGCCGGCGGTGGTCAAAACCTCGGTCAACGAATTCATGCGCACGCTGGCCGAAGCCGTCGCGATTGTCCTGATCGTCAGCTTCTTCAGCCTCGGATTGCGCACCGGTCTGGTGGTGGCGCTGTCGATTCCGCTGGTGTTGCTGGCGGTGTTCCTGTTCATGCGCATTGCCGGTATCGATCTGCAAAAAATCTCGCTCGGTGCGCTGATCATTGCGCTCGGCTTGCTGGTCGATGACGCCATCATTGCCGTCGAAATGATGAAGCTGAAATTGGAGCAGGGCTGGGACCGGGTTCGCGCCGCAACGTTTGCCTACACCAGCACCGCGTTTCCGATGCTGACTGGCACGCTGATCACGGCGGCCGGCTTCTTGCCGGTTGGTCTGGCCAAATCCGCCGCCGGCGAATACACCTTTGGCATTTTCGCCGTGGTCGGTATTGCGCTGATGGTCAGCTGGGTGGTGGCGGTCGTGTTCACGCCCTATATCGGCTACAAGCTGCTGCCGGAAAATCTGGCTGACAGTCATCACGGCCACGAAGTCTACGACACGCCGTTCTATACCCGTTTTCGCGCGCTGGTCGGCTGGTGTGTGCAGCATCGCCGGATTGTGATCACCGCCACCATTGTCGCGTTTGTAATGGCTGTGCTCGGCTTCAAGTTTGTCCAGCAGCAATTCTTTCCCGATTCCACCCGGCCGGAAATCATTGTCGATCTGTGGTTGCCGGAAGGCTCTTCGCATGTCGCCACCGATGCCCAGGCGAGAAAGCTGGAAGCGATCCTGAAAACGGATCCGCGGGTTGAAAATTATGTGGCCTATCTGGGCGGCGGCAGTTCGCGCTTTGTCTTGGTGCTGGATCAGCAGATGCCCAATACCAACCTGGTCGAATTCGTCGTGCTGGCGAAAAGCCTGAAAGATCGCGAGTCGCTGATTAACGATCTGCGCGAGAAATTCGTCAGCGATTTTCCCGGTGTGCGCGCCCGCGCGGCACGCTTGCCGAACGGACCGCCGGTCGGTTATCCGGTGCAGTTCCGGGTCATGGGTTACGACCCGGACAAGGTGTGCGAATACGCCACCGAAGTCGCCGATATCATGCGGGCCAATCCCAACACGCTGGACGTCAACTACGACTGGTATGAGAAAACCAAGGTCGTCCGGCTGGAAGTGGATCAGGACAAGGCGCGGACGCTCGGTGTCTCGACCCAGCAATTGTCGCAGAACCTGCGCACCCTGCTGACCGGTCTGCCAATCACCCAGTACCGTGAAAACGATCAGCTGATCGATATCGTCGCCCGCACCACCGATGTTGAGCGCGGCAATCTGTCACGGCTGAAAGACATCAATATCCATGTCGGGCAGGGCCGCTTTGTGCCGTTGTCGCAAGTCGCGCGTATTCGCTACGAAGCGGAAGACGGTTTGATCTGGCGTCGTGATCGGTTGCCGACCATTACCGTGCGCTCCGATATTCCGGATCATGTCCAGGCGCCGGATGTCACGATGCAGATTGATCCGCTGCTGCAAGCCATTCGCGACAAGATGCCGCCCGGCTATCGCATCGAAATCGGTGGCTCGCTCGGTGAGAGTGTCAAGTCGCAGGCATCCATCAATGCCGGTATGCCGATGATGATTGCGGTGATTGTCACGCTGCTGATGCTGCAACTGCAGAGCTTCTCGCGGATGACGCTGACCTTGCTGACGGCGCCACTCGGCCTGATTGGCGTCACCGTTTTCCTGCTGCTGTTCCGGCAACCGTTCGGTTTTGTTGCCATGCTTGGCGTGATTGCGCTGGCCGGCATGATCATGCGCAACTCGGTGATTCTGGTTGACCAGATTGAACAGGACATTGCCGAAGGCATCACGCCGTGGGAGGCCATTATCGGCTCGGCTGTGCGCCGGTTCCGGCCGATCATGCTGACCGCGCTGGCGGCCATTCTGGCGATGATCCCGTTGGCGCGTTCGGTGTTCTGGGGCCCGATGGCGGTGGCGATCATGGGCGGTCTGCTGGTTGCGACCGTGTTGACGCTGCTGGTATTGCCGGCCATGTATGCGGCTTGGTTCAAGGTTCGCCGGCCGGCGCACTGAAACGGGCTGGCAAACGACCGTGGCTGACTATACTGAGGCCATGACCGGGGTGGGGATGCATGGCCAGCGATGAGCGATGACCGCCGATGTGAAGCGCTGCAAGGCCGGGCAGCGAGTGCGGCTCGGTTTGCTTCGTTGCCGCATTTGAAGGCTATGCGAACGGCTACGCGAACGACTATGCGGACGACTGCGCGAGCCGCAGCGCTGATCGTAATGCCGATGGCGCTGCTGATGACCGTGCTGGCGTCGGCGTCGGTTTTTGCCGCCGATGCCGATGATCTGTTCCAGCTGGACTTGGATGATCTGCTGCAGATCGACATCAGCACCAGCATTGCCACCCGGCTGCCGCTGTCACAGCGGCAGAATCCGGCCATTCTGAGCATCATCACCGCCGAAGACATCCGCGCCATGGGCGCCCGCGATCTGATCGATGTCATTCAGCGCATTCCCGGTTTCAATGTCGCCAAGGACATCGATGTCGCCGGCTTGGTCGTGCGCGGCCTGTTCGGTTTCGAGGGGCGTGCGCTGTTTCTGCTCGATGGCATGCCGCTGACCGAACTGGCATTTGGCGCTTATCCGCTCGGCAATGATCTGCCGGTGCATCTGATCGAGCGCATCGAAATCGTCCGTGGCCCCGGTTCGGTGCTGTATGGCGGCGCCGCGGAAACGGCGGTGATCAACATCATCACCTACAGCGCCGGCAATGAAGCGCGCATTCGCGATGGCGAATTGCCGAGTGCCAACGGCCACCGCGATCTCGGTGCCCGCTTTGCCGGCGCGCAGGGGCAATGGCGCTGGCAAGGTTTGCTGTTTGCCGGTGACGGTCGTCGTTCCGACGCGCCGTATCGCTATTTCAATGAGCGGCCGGCGTTTGATCACAACGAGGCCAGTGCCGGCATCCGCAGCCGTTTTCTCAGCAGCCAGCTGCATTGGGGCCCGGACTGGTCGGCCAAACTGTTGTGGCAGCACTATGAAAACAACATCGTCCGCGGGTTTGCCGTCGATGACAGCCTGCCACCGGTCGAGCAGGCCGCGGCCATCGAGCAAGGCATTGCCGCCAATTTTTCACCTCTGCGTTTTGACAACGCGGTGCTGGAGCTGGACGGTCGGATTTATACCAGCGAAAATTTTCGCAGCGACATCCAGACCAGCCTGCAGCGCAATATCCCGTTCGAGCGGCCGAGCCGCGATGACGTCGGTATCCGGCGCCTGAAACTGACCAGCAACAACGTCTGGTCGTTCGGCAGTCAGCAATGGTTGCTCGGCGCCGAATGGCTGCAGGACGACGCCCGCATTCTGCGCACCGCCGATCCAGCCGAGCGCGACCCTGATCTCGTGCTGCGTGCCGACCCGGATGATCCGGGTAGCAGTCACGTCAGCCTCGACAGCATGGCACTGTATTTCAACTGGCAGCAGCAATGGGACGCATTGACGGTGTTTGCCGGTGGCCGCTATGACGACAGTGATGTCTACGGCAATCAGTTCAGTCCGCGCGTCGGCTTGACTTGGGTGCGGGACCGCTGGCACTGGAAACTGCTGAGCCAGCAGGCGTTCCGGGCGCCGCTGATCGCCAACAGTGCCTTCAGCCGGTTTGGCTACGACCCGAGCAAGCCCTACCGCGAGCCGGTGACGCCAGAGACGATCCGCGTGCACGAATTTGAGCTTGGCTATCTGGCAACCCCACAATTATTTTTGAGCGGCAATCTGTTTTATCAGACGGTTGAGGACATCATCGAGTTTCGCTACAACCCGGACGCCGACGATTTGTATTCCGACAACGGCGGCAAATTCGGCAGCTATGGCGCCGAGTTTGAAGCGCGTTACCAGCAGGTGCCATGGCGGCTGCTGATGAATCTGTCCTACGCCACGCCCAAGCTCTATGACGACGACAATCCGTTTGCCTATGCCAGTGATCCGCAGGGCGGCGATACCTATCTGGCGCTGCATGAACCGGATGAATGGATTGGCATTCCCAGCCTGAAATTTTTCGCCAATCTGCAATACCAGTGGAATGACCGGGTGCATCTGTTCATCAATATGCTCTGGCTCAGCGAAAAGAATGCCGCGGCCGAACAGCCGTTTGGCGTCACCGACACCTTGCCGGCGCAAACCCTGTTCGATCTGGGCCTGCATTACGACCAGCGGGCCTGGTCGCTGTCGGTCACGCTGCACGATGCCGGCAACGAGCGGCTGAACATCGTCACCCCGTATTACGACAGCACCTTCGACACCCTGCCCTACAAGGGCCGCGAGCTCAGTCTGGATTGGCGGCTACAGTTTTAGCCGGTGCTGGCCGTATACTCGCCACCATGCCCCCGCTGATGATGTAGCCGGAACCGGATGAGCCAGCAATTCAGTGAACGTGCCCAGGTGCTGATGAAGGCTCTGGTCGAGCAATACCTGCGTGACGGCCAGCCGGTCGGCTCAAAAACCCTGGCCGAAGTCAGCAACCTCGGCGTCAGCTCCGCCACCATCCGCAATGTCATGATGGAGCTGGAAGATCTCGGCTTTGTCCAGACCCCGCATACCTCGGCCGGCCGCATTCCAACCGCGCTTGGCTATCGGTTGTTTGTCGACCGGCTGCTGACCGTGCAGTCGCTGTCGGAAACCGAAGTCGCACAAATCCGCGCCCAGCTCAAACCCGAACTCGAAACCACCGCCCTGCTCAATCAGGCCAGCAATCTGCTGTCGGAAGTGACGCACATGGCTGGTCTGGTCCGGGTGCCCAAGCGGCAGGTGCAAACCCTGAAGCATCTGGAATTTTTGCCGATTGGCGGCCGCCGGGTGTTGGCCGTGCTGGTGCTGTCGGACCGGGAAGTGCAGAACCGCATTCTGCATACCGATCGCGATTACAGCCGCGACGAGCTGCAAGTCGCCGCCAATTATGTCAACCAGCATTTCGCCGGCCGCGATTTGCGTCAGGCCCGCACCGAGTTGGTGGCGCAATTGCGTGCCGACCGCGCTGCAATGGACCTGATGATGGCCGGTTTGTTGCGCGTGGCCGAAGCCGCGCTCGACAGCAGCGAACCGCAGGACGATTTTCACGTCACCGGCGAACTCAACCTGCTGCAACTCGCCGACCCGGCCGGTATTGGTGGTCTGCGTGAACTGTTCGAAGCGTTTTCCCGCAAGCAACAAATCCTCGGCATGCTCGACAAATGCCTGGCTGCTGATGGCGTGCAGATTTTCATCGGCGAAGAAGCCGGCCAGCCCGGTATCAAAAACGCCAGCCTGATCGCCGCACCGTATGAAGTGAATGGCGAACGAGTTGGCGTGCTGGCAGTGATTGGCCCGACTCGGATGGCTTATGACCGGGTGATTCCGGTGGTGGATATCACGGCGAGACTGCTGTCGTCGGCGTTGACGAGTGATGAGAGTTGACCTCGAAAAGGTATGCCACCATGCAACAGCTAGCAATGATTCAATGGCTGATCGTGACCGTTCTCGTTGGCTGTATTGCTGCGGCGATTTCGTACTTTCCGAGCCATTCGTTGGACCAGTCGACTCTCAATGCCGGCCCGCCGCGTTGCAGTGAGTTTGTTTACGGGTCAACTCGTAAGTCGGTAATGCTAGAGTTCGCGAATTGTCTAGCAGAAAAGGTGATGGCCCAAAAACTACCGGGAAAGGATTATCGAATCGATAAGACCAGACACTACAAGTACGGTGAAGTTTGGGACTTATCAGTCTCCGTTATTTCCAGGATGTGCTACGGAGAAGATATGCACTGGTATTTTGATTTGGACAGTTTAGAGTTGGTAGATCGGAAATCAATTGAGTGGATGTGTTGAACGAGATATTAAGCTGATCACCGCTTGCATCAACCATTCCCGGTCGCAGGCTGCGACGGGGTCTGCGCTCAACCACCCCTAACCCCTCCTTGACAAGGAGGGGAATCAAAACGCTCCGCGCGACTTCGCTGCTGCAATTCCGCAGCGAGTCGGCCGGGTTTGCGAAGCCCAGCATATCTCCTTCGGATACGACAGCATTTTGCGATTCGAGCTATTCCCCCCCTCCTTTTCAAGGAGGGGCTGGGGGTGGTTAAGCTCAGTCTGCGCTGCCGTTTGCTAGCTGAACCATGTGCTGCGGCGTGTTTGTTCACAAGTCACCGTTCTGCCGTTGCTTTTCCAACTAGTCGACTCTGACGAGCGCTGCGCTCAACCGCCCCTAACCCCGCCTTGCCAAGGCGGGGGATCAGAATGGCCTGCCCGGCTGATGATTCATCCCCTTGAATCGCCGGCCAATAGCCCCATATCCGGCCCCAGAATCGCCCGGAGCCATGACTACCGGGTACTGTTGTTCCGTCTTGAGGGATTTCCATGACCACCGATGCCACGCCCAACCAACCGGGCCAGCCTGAGCCGACCGGCCAGGACAGCGCCGCGGCCAGCCAGGCCGATTTCCAGACTGATGTCGACAAGCTGCGGGCCGATCTGGCCAGCGCCGAGGAAAAGGCCAAGCAGAACTGGGAGCTGGTGCTGCGGACCAAAGCCGACGCCGACAACCTGGTCCGCCGGGCCGAGCGCAATGCCGAGCAGTCGGCCAAGTTCGCGGTCGAGAAGCTCTGTGGCGAACTGCTCGATGTGCTCGATGGCCTCGATCAAGGTCTGGCACTGAAAGTGGAGTCCGATGAAGCCAAGCGCATGCATGAAGGTCTGGAGCTGACCGCACGCAAGCTGCTGGCGTCGCTGCAGAAGTTTGGCGTGGCGCCGGTCGAGGCGCAGGGCAAACCGTTTGATGCCAACGTTCACGAAGCCATGGTCGCCCAGGAAAACCCGGACGTGCCGGCCGATACGGTATTGATGGTGCTGCAGAAAGGCTACACCCTGCATGGTCGCCTGCTGCGGCCGGCCCGGGTCATCGTCTCGCGCGGTCCGGTACAAAAAGTCGATACCAACGCTTGATCGGGTGCGCAATAGCCCCACTTTGTTTGCATGAACAGATTTTGTCATGGCCCGGTGCCGCGCTGAGGCGCCGCACCGGAACCGAATTCCGAACATCGTAGCAGGAGTAGAACATGGGCAAGATTATCGGTATTGACCTCGGCACCACCAACAGCTGCGTGGCGATTCTCGAAGGTCAAAACACCCGCGTCATCGAGAACAGCGAAGGCGCCCGTACCACCCCGTCAATCATTGCGTTCAGCAAGGATGGCGAAGTGCTGGTCGGCCAGAGCGCCAAGCGTCAGGCGGTAACCAATCCGAAGAACACGCTGTACGCGGTCAAGCGTTTGATCGGCCGTAACTTCTCTGATGACGTTGTGCAGAAAGACATCAAGATGGTGCCGTACAAGATTGTTGCGGCCAAGAACGGTGATGCCTGGGTCGAAGTCGACGGCAAGCCGATGGCACCGCCGCAAATCAGCGCCGAAGTGCTGAAGAAAATGAAAAAAACCGCCGAAGATTACCTCGGCGAAGAAGTCACCGAAGCCGTGATCACGGTGCCGGCCTATTTCAACGACTCGCAGCGTCAGGCAACCAAAGACGCCGGCCGTATTGCTGGTCTCGACGTCAAGCGCATCATCAACGAACCGACCGCGGCCGCACTGGCTTATGGTCTCGACAAGGGCGGCCGTGGCGACAAGAAAATCGCCGTGTACGACTTGGGCGGCGGTACCTTTGATATTTCGATTATCGAAATCGGCGAAGTCGACGGCGAAAAAACCTTTGAAGTGCTGTCGACCAATGGCGACACCTTCCTCGGTGGCGAAGACTTTGACATGCGTGTCATCGAGTACCTCGTTGCCGAATTCAAGAAAGAATCGGGCATGGATCTGCACGGCGATGCACTTGCCATGCAACGGCTGAAAGAGGCTGCAGAAAAGGCCAAGATTGAACTGTCGTCGTCGACCCAGACCGACGTCAACCTGCCGTACATCACGGCTGATGCCACCGGTCCGAAGCACTTGGTGATCAAGCTGACTCGCGCCAAACTGGAATCGCTGGTCGATGAACTGGTCCAGCGCACCATTGATCCGGTCAAGACCGCGATCAAGGACGCCGGTCTGAATGTCAAAGACATCGACGAAGTGATCCTCGTCGGCGGTCAAACCCGGATGCCGAAAGTGCAGGCGCTGGTGACCGAGTTCTTCGGCAAAGAGCCGCGCAAAGACGTCAACCCGGATGAAGCGGTGGCCGTTGGTGCCGCGATTCAAGGCGCGGTGCTGTCAGGCGATGTCCGCGACGTGCTGCTGCTTGACGTGACCCCGCTGAGCCTGGGTATCGAAACCATGGGTGGCGTGATGACGGTGATGATCGAAAAGAACACCACCATCCCGACCAAGAAATCGCAGGTTTATTCGACCGCGGATGACAACCAGAATGCGGTGACCGTGCATGTGCTGCAGGGTGAGCGCAAGATGGCCAGCCAGAACAAGTCGCTCGGCAAGTTCGATCTGGCCGGCATTCCGCCGGCACCGCGCGGCACGCCGCAAATCGAAGTGACCTTCGATATCGACGCCAACGGCATCATGCACGTGTCGGCCATCGACAAGGCCACCGGCAAGCAGCAGAAGATCGAGATCAAGGCCAACTCGGGTCTGACCGAAGACGAAATCGCCCGCATGGTGCGCGACGCCGAAGCGCATGCCGACGAAGACCGCAAGTTCCAGGAACTGGTCGAGTCGCGCAACCGCGCCGATGCAATGATCCACGCCAGCCGCAAGGCGTTGAGCGATGAAGCCATCAAGGTTGAAGCCGGCGAGAAAGAAAGCATCGAAGCGGCGATCAAGGATCTGGAAGCGGCGCTGAAAGGCGACGACAAGGCCGAGATCGATGCCAAGAGCGAAGCGCTGGCAAAAGCCTCGAGCAAGATCGGCGAGCGCATGTATCAAAACGCTGGCGCCGCCGGCGGTGCCGAGCAGGCGCAAGCGGCTGGCGACGCCCCGAAGAACGACGGCGAGTTTGTTGACGCCGAGTTCGAGGAAGTCAAAGACAAGAAGTAATGTACCACCTTCCCGTGTCAGGGGAGTGCTGGGGTGTGGGCCGCTTGCGTAGTGAGCGGCTCGCACAACTTCTTCGATTACAAGTGCGGCGGATCCGGTCTTCGACCTTGATCCGCCCTACGTCTATATGGGGTTTTGCTTTCGACTATGGCTAAACGCGATTACTACGACGTGCTCGGCGTGGCGAAAAATGCCGATGCGGCGGAATTGAAAACCGCCTATCGCAAACTCGCCATGAAATACCATCCGGATCGCAATCCGGATGCCAAGGACGCCGAAGAGAAATTCAAGGAAGCGAAGGAAGCCTACGAAATTCTGTCGGATGACGACAAACGCGCGGCCTACGATCGCCACGGCCATGCCGGTGTCGATCCGAACATGGCCGGTGGTCGTGGCGGCGGCGATCCGTTTGGTAACGCGTCGTTCCAGGATATTTTCGGCGATGTGTTCGGTGACATTTTTGGCACCGGTCGCGGCGGTGGTGGTGGCGGTCGCGCGGCGCGCGGCGCCGATCTGCGTTACAACCTTGAACTGAGTCTGGAAGAAGCGGTACGCGGCACCAAAGTCGAGCTGCGGGTTCCGAGCTGGCAGCGCTGCGATACCTGCACCGGTTCCGGCGCCAAAAAAGGTTCATCACCGATTACCTGCAACACCTGCGGCGGTGCCGGCCAGGTCCGGATGTCGCAAGGCTTTTTCTCGATTCAGCAAAGCTGTCCGCAATGCCATGGTCGCGGCACCGTGATCAAGGATCCTTGCGGCAGCTGCCATGGTCAGGGTCGTATCCAGAAAGAGCGAACCTTGTCGGTCAAGGTGCCAGCTGGTGTCGACAACGGCGATCGCATTCGCTTGTCCGGCGAAGGGGAAGCGGGCGTGGCCGGCGCGGCGCCCGGTGATTTGTATGTGCACATACACGTCAAGGAACACCCGATTTTCCAGCGCGAGGAAAACAATCTGTTCTGCGAAGTGCCGGTCAGTTTCGGCACGGCCGCACTGGGCGGCGAAGTCGAAGTGCCGACACTCGATGGCCGGGTCATGCTGAAAGTGCCGGCCGAAACCCAAACCGGCAAACTGTTCCGTTTGCGTGGCAAGGGCGTGGTGCCGATGCGCGGCGGCAGCCCTGGCGATCTGATGTGCCGGGTGGTGATCGAGACGCCGGTCAAACTGAACAGCAAACAAAAGGCGCTGCTGGAGGAGTTTGAAAAAGCCTTGAACGAAGAACCCAATCACAACCCGCGCGCCAGTTCCTGGTTCGATGGTGTGAAAGCGTTTTTTGACGACTTGCGCAAATGAGTCAACGCTGACTGACAAAAAGGCCGCTATTGCGGCCTTTTTCTACTTGCGATCGAATTATGCTGCCGTTGACGCGCAATCCTTGCTCATTGCATCAATTACAGCATCAATCAATCCACGTCGATTCAGCCAGAGCAACTGCTCCCGGTTTTGCACCTGGACTTTCGTTAGATCTGCTGGCGGAAGTTCGTTGTTCAATTGTGTCAGTTTGGCTAGAACTGTCGCTGGAGCAATCTCATCTCCAGCAGGCATGAAGTGTTCATCACCAGGCACGCCAAGATTGCCACGATAATCATTGTCAATCATCAGGGCGCGACCGGCAGTAGTGTTGCGGATTAGCCATTGCCCGTAAGCGACCTGTGTCGTTTGCACTTCCTGCGATTCGATCGAAGATTTGTCTTTACGCCAAGCTTTTTGGCTAGCGTAATGATAGTAAATATAGAGTCGGTTTACTGCTTCACTAATGCCACCCTTATAGGCCCATTGCAGCAGTCGCTCACCCTCATGCATCTTTGTCAGATCAATCCCAGATGCGTGCTGGCGATCCATCCAACCTTGGTACATCAGATACGAGCCGTAAACTAATGCAGCTTCCGCATCGCCTGCATTTGCCGGAGCGGCCAGCTCCGCGATAGGTTTGTTGTGAAAACGACCCTCAACACGAACCCGCATCGTCTTCAGATCCAGTTCATGGATATCTTCCGCTGCAGCAATGCCGATCTCGACGATGCTATCGAATACTAATTCAACATCGGTCTGGGTTATGCCTAGCGTAGGGTGACGGCTAAGAAATTCCTGAGCTGGAGCGCCGGCAAGCGTGGTTACCTTTTTTTCTGGTGAGCAGTAGGCGGGGAGAGATTTTTCTGTGTCGATGTTGCCGGTGTTGCCGGTGTTGCCGGTGTTGCCGGTGTTGCCGGTGTCTTTGCCGAGAGGCGATGTAGCCCGTTGAGCTCCGGCCGTTGGCTCGTTGGTTATGGTGACTTTGATAAGCTTGTTTGTACTGGCCGCGGAAGCTGCGGACAACGTATTTGACTCTGTGAGTGACCAGCAGATGGCGACAAGTAGTGCCAGCAAAAACATGGCCAACAGGAAGCGACGCATAGTGGAAGGATGTTGACATGGGCATGGCATTGTAACAGGCGAAAAGCCGGAGGGGGTTGCGGCGACTGAGGTCCTTATGGATTTCTGCTGAGCGGAGCAGGCAGTTCTGAATGTTCGATTACAATGTCGGCCTCGATGCGAGGGTGTAGCGGATGAACAAGATTACTCTTCATGGGGCCAGTGGCCGGATGGGCAAGGCGCTGGTGGCGGCGGTGCGCGAGCTGCCGCAATGGAAATTGGTTGGTGCGGTGACGGCGGGAACCGATTCGCGTCTGGGTCAGGATGCGGCGGTCATCCACGGCTTTCCCTATATTGGCGTGCCATTGGCGGCGGATGTGTCGGCGGCGGTGCAAGCGGCCGAGGTGATTGTTGATTTCAGTCAGCCGGTGGCGTCGCTGCAATTGCTCAAGCATTGCCAGCTCAAGCGCAAGCCGGTGGTGATCGGCACGACCGGTTTCTCGCCGGATGCGTTGGCGGAAATCGAGGCGGCGGCCAGGCAGATCCCGGTGCTGATCTCGCCGAACATGAGCGTCGGGGTCAATCTGCTGTTCGCGCTGGCGCGCATCGCTGGCAAGGCCATGGCCGATGCCGATGCCGAGATCATCGAAGCCCATCACCGCTACAAAGTGGATGCGCCGTCCGGCACCGCGCTGCGCCTTGGTGAGGTGGTGGCGCAGGCGCGCGGTACCACGCTGGCAGCAAGCGGCGTGCTGTCGCGCGAAGGCAATACTGGCGTGCGCGAACCGGGCAGCATCGGTTTTGCCACCATTCGTGCCGGCGAGATTGTCGGCGATCACACTCTGCTGCTGGCAACCGGTACCGAGCATCTGGAGATTCGCCATCAGGCCTTTGACCGGCGCAATTTCGCCGAGGGGGCATTGCGGGCGGCTGCCTGGCTGGTCGGCAAACCGGCCGGGCTTTATGGCATGGACGATGTGCTGGGTCTGCGCGAGGTCGGGTAAACGCTGCGATTGCCCGGCCCGATGTGCGATATGGCTTACAAGGCTGTAGGCCACAGCCGCTGTTGCTGTCCGCCGGCCGCCGGGGCAGCTACCCGAGCAGGGCGGTGTTTCTCCATTAACCGATTGAAAGGTATAGAAAATGTGGTAAGTGCCGTTGGTCGGAAATGGGCGGTAATCGCACGAAGATGACAACTCTGTCACCCGGAACCCGGTAGCAACTCCCCTATACTGCCCCCACGCCGCAAGGATGTAGCGTCAGGAACGAGGCTAAGGACAAGCCAATCAGGGATGGTGCAGGGAGCATCAACGTTTCAAGGGACGAGACAAAACGAAGTAAAAAAAGGGCCGGAAAAACTCCGGCCCTTTTTCGTTGTGGCCATCCATGGCCACAATCCCTTCGGGACGGCTCCGCCGCGCAAAACGGCTGTCCTGCCGTTTTGTCGTTTCAGTCTTTCATGGCGGAAACCCCTTCGGAGTAGCTTCGCTGTGCAAATCTGCAGTCCTGCAGATTTGTCATTTCCTCAATTACTCGATTGATCTGTTAACCACCAGCGGGGGATTTTCCTTTCTGTGTCGTTTTCCAGATCCGCTCTGAGATGCCGGCGACCGCATCGGTCAGCACCGGCAGCGTGTAGAGCTTGGCTTGCGCTTCCGGGCTCGGGAACAACACCGGGTCGGTGCGCACTGCTTCATCGATCAAGGGCAGTGAGGCGGTGACTGCATTCGGGTAGCTGACGGCGTTGGAGATGCGCGCCATGACGGCGGGCTGCAGCAGGAAATTGATGAAGGCATGCGCCGATTGCGGATGCGGCGCGTCAATCGGGATGGCGAGCAGATCGACCCAGAGATCGGCGCCTTCTTTCGGCAGTACCAGGGTCAGGTCGGTGATGCCGTTGGCAGCGGCCTGATCGCGGGCCTGGGCCAAATCGCCGGAATAAGTGTAGGCCGCGCACAGCTTGCCGCTGGCCAAATCGTCGATGATATTCTCGCCGCCGAAATAGCGGACATGCGGCACCAGCTGTTTCAGGTGCTTTTCGACCCGCATGTAGTCGGAAGGATTCAGGCTGTTCGGAATGCTGCCGATGTGGCGCAGCAGCTCCGGCATGACCTCGATACCGGAATCCAGAAAGGCCACGCCGCAGTCCGACAGCTTGGCCAGATTGCCGGGGTTCAGCAGCAGTTGCCAGCTGTCGGTCGCCGCGTTGGCACCGAGCCGCTTGGCGATGGCCTCGGCCCGGTAGGCGAAAATGGTGGTGCCCCATAAATAGGGCACACCGTATTCGTTGCTCGGATCAGAGCGCTCCAGTTTGCGCATCAGCGCCGCATCAAGCCCGGCCAGATTGCTCAGTTGGGTTTTATCCAGCGGCTGAAACAGCTTGTGCCGGCGGCCGTAGGCAAGAAAGTTGGCGCTCGGCACAACCACGTCGTACCCGCTTTTGCCCTGGCCAATTTTTCCTTCCAGATCTTCGGCGCTTTCAAAGGTTTCGTACTCGACCCGAATGCCGGTGGCATCGGTAAAGTCCTTCAACACGGACTCATCGATATAGTCGGTCCAGTTGTAGACGCGGACCGTTGCCGGCTCCTTGGCAAATACCGGCAGCGCGGCCGCCAGCAACAACCACCAACACGAGGGGCGCATGGGATGACTCCACAAAAATCAGGCTTCAAATGTTTAATATGATCTTCGACTGTTTAATTTATTAGTCGCTGGCATGACCTTAACCCGCGCTTCGACCAACAGCAATGGCGGCCACATCAGCCAAACCCCCGTCAGCGTGTGAGATATCTCTTACAAAGCTGTAAGCGATACCGTTGTCTTGCTTGTGGTTCAAGGCATCATTAGCTCGCTAACTCATTGATTTTATTGCGCCAGAACCGTGCCGTGGCGGTCGCCTTTGAGTTGTAAGCCATGGGAGGCATCCACCAGCCGGGCCGGGAGACCATAGAATGGCGCCCGTGCAGGACGCACACGAAGGACACCGTCAGGACGACGGCAGGGGTCTTGGTCAACCAAGACAGCGCCAAGATGGCGACAAGGAAGAGCACCAGGATGGTGGCAGGACCGGCGCAGGATGCGCCTGCTTTAGATAGCAAAGTCTCATAGGGAAAGGGTGAAGCAAAAAAGAGCGCTTAGGCGCTCTTTTTTGCTTTTGGCTGTTTGTCAGCCCGACAAGCTATTGCGGACTGCGCGGCTAGTCGAGCACCTGAATGTTGTCGATCAGGCGGGCTTTGCCGAGATAGGCTGCTGCCAGCACCACGAAGCGTTTTTCTTCGCTGGCCGGCTCCAGCAAATCGCTATGCCGGCGGATCGAGAAATAATCCGGCCGTAAACCGCCGCTGCTGATTCGGCTGCGCGCTTGCTGCTCCAGCGCCGGATAATCGCGTGCACCACGGCGCAGCTCATCGGCACACCAGCGCAGTGTTTGATAAATCACCGGCGCCTGGGCGCGCTCCTCGGCAGTCAGATAACCGTTGCGTGATGACAGCGCCAGACCGTCGGCCGCGCGCACCGTTTCGGCACCAACGATTTCAATCGGCACAAACAGATCGTTGACCATCTGCCGGATCACCATCAGCTGCTGGTAATCCTTTTCGCCAAAAACCGCGACATCCGGCTGAACCAGATTGAACAGCTTGTTGACGATGGTGGCGACACCACGGAAATGCCCGGGCCGCGAGGCGCCACAGAGAATATTCGAAAGCCGTGGCACTTCGACAAAGGTCTGCACATCGATGCCATGCGGGTACATGATTTTGTCATCGGGCAGAAACAGCGCATCCACCTGTTTGGCTTGCAGCACTTGCCGATCCGCGTCCAATGTTCGTGGGTACTTCGACCAGTCTTCGTTCAAGCCAAACTGCATCGGGTTGACGTAAATGCTGGCCACCACCTTGTTGCCATACGTGCGGGCCTGCTCGAACAGCGACGCGTGGCCTTCGTGCAGATTGCCCATGGTTGGAACAAAGGCAATCTTGTGGCCGTCGCGACGCCAGCCCGCGATCTGGCTACGCATGGTCGCGAGTGAATCAAAAATTTGCATGGTGACTCCGTTTAACCTGATTTCGCATGTGATGCAGGAGGGCTATTCGATCACTCCGTCGAAAGTGACAACATACGCTCTGTGGTCACAATCAACTGCGGTAAACAAATTTTTTACTCTAATCGTTGCTTCGCCGCGCTTTTGGAGCAGTGATTTTCCACGAATTTCCTGAGTCAATTCTGGGGATAGCAGTTTGGGCAGTGCGATGTCTGCATCAAATACCACCAACTCCGTCGGTGGCGCCGTTCCTACCATGTATGGCAGCTTCTTCTGTGACTGCTCGTTCGGATAGAATTTAAGCTCTAGGTAAAGTGGTTCGCTATCGCGGATGTCCCACGCAAATTCGAACGACCCGCTCAGCTCCGTTGTTCCGTAGAAGCGAGTGATATCAGGGTTTTCACTGACAGTCTGCGAAAATGGCGAGCCAGATGGAACAATAAAGACTTCATCTTGCGAAAGTGCTGACGTGCTCAATACAACAATAGAAGGCAGCACCCACTGGAAATGCAGTTTTCGGATGTTCATGGTGCTCAGCTAAAGCTGTGGTCCTTAGTTGGAAATTTTCTCTCGCGCACGGCTTTACCGTATGCAGCAATCGCGGCGCCGATGCCGCCGGCTTCGCCGGTGAGGAAATCCTTGACGAACTTGGGGCGCTTCTCACCCAAGCCGAGCATGTCATGCAGCACCAGTACCTGGCCGTCGGTATCCACGCCGGCGCCGATACCGATGACCGGAATGCTCAGCGCGTCGCTGAGCTGTTTGCCGAGCGTGCTGGGCACGCATTCCACGACCAAGAGCCGGGCACCGGCTGCTTCCAGCGATTTGGCATCGGCGATGATTTTGGCGGCGCTCTCGGCATCGCGACCCTGCACCTTGTAGCCACCGAGCGCATCGACAGATTGCGGGGTCAAGCCCAGATGCGCGCAAACCGGAATGCCGCGCTCAGTCAGTGCGCGGACGTAATCGGCCAGCCAGGCGCCGCCTTCCAGCTTGACCATGTGGGCGCCGGCTTGCATCAGCGCCGCAGAATTGCTCAGGGTCTGTTCCAGCGTGCCATAACTCATGTAGGGCAGATCGCCAATGACCAGCGCGTCACGATTGCCGCGCGCCACGGCGCGGGTGTGGTGCAGCATGTCGGTCATCGTGACCGGCACCGTGCTGTCATAACCCAGGATCACATTGCCGAGCGAGTCGCCGACCAGAATCACGTCGACGCCATTGCTGTTGCAGAGGGCGCTGAAGGTGGCGTCGTACGCAGTGAGTACAACAATTTTCTCGCCGGCGCGCTTCATCTCGGTGAGGCGGTGGGCAGTGATTCGGCTCATGGTGAAATTCCGTTGCGGTGATCGAGCGTGGCGCGCTCAGATCCGGGAGTTGAAATAGTGGCGACCGCTGCGGCATTGGTGCACGCGCTCGACCAGTTGCTGGAAGTCGGCATCATCGCCAGCCAGATCCAGGGCGGCGGTATTGACGATCAGCAGCGGGGATTCGTCGTAGTAATAAAAGAAACGGGTGTAGGCGTCCAATATCTTTTGCAGATAGTCACGGCTCAAGGCCCGCTCGGCGGCGCGGTCGCGCTTGCGGATGCGCTCCATCAGTGCATCGACCGGGGCTTGCAGGTAAATCACCAGATCCGGTCGCGGTGCCTCGATGGTCAGCTGGCCATAGACCTGTTCGTACAGTCGCAGCTCGTCGTCATCGAGATTAAGGCGGGCAAACAGCGCGTCTTTTGCCATCAGGTAATCGCTGACGGTAACCGGTGCGAAAATATCCTGCTGCCGAATGGAATCAAGCTGGCGGGTGCGCTGGAACAGAAAGAACAGCTGCGCCGGCAGCGCCGCCTGTTTCGGATTTTGATAGAAGCGTTCCAGAAACGGATTTTCATCCGGCTGCTCGAGCAGCGTCTGGCCGCCGAGTGCTTCGGCGAGGCGCCGGGCGAGCGTGGTCTTGCCAACCCCAATCGGTCCTTCGACGGTGACGAAACGCAGCGGATTCATAAGGGCGCGCTTTCCTGGTCCGTAGTGTTGGCGGCGCGGTGGCCGAGTGTGGCGGTGAGGAAGTTCAGCCGCTCAGCCGCTGCACGCCACTACCCGTGTAAGTCGCCGCGAGTTCGCTCACGCGGCGACCATCTGGTAGTTGCAAATCGGCGGCGATTTCGTGCAACGGTAGCACAACAAAGGCGCGTTCGGTCAGGGCGTAATGCGGCACCGTCAGCGCCGGGGTTTGCAGTTGCAGATTGCCGTACAGCAGCAGATCCAGATCCAGTGTGCGGGCGGTCCAGCGTTCTGCGCCGCGGGTCCGGCCCTGACGCTGTTCAATCTGCAGCAGTGCGGCCAACAGCGCCTGCGGCGCCAGGCTGGTTTCGATGGCTGCCACCGCATTGATGTAGTCGGGTTGGGCGGTCTCGCAGTCCGGGCGAGTCAGCGCCGCGCTACGGTAAAGCGAGGAGCGCGCCACCAGTCGGCTCAGCGGCAAAATGGCCAGCGCATCGATCGCTTGTTGCACTTGCCGAATCGGTTCCGCCAAATTGCTGCCGAGACCGATGTAAGCGCGAACGCTGTTGGCACCACCGGTCATTCGGTTTTGGCGGCCGGTTTGCGCGGGGTGCGCCGACGCGGTTTGCGCTTGCGCTCGCTCGGTGCCCGGGTTTCCGGTTTGTCGACCCGGCGCAGCAAGGCGGCGCGCTCATCGGCATCGCCATCCTGATAGTGCTGCCACCAGTCGACCAGCTCTTGCAGCGGCTCGCCCGCTTGTGCGCGCAAACTGAGCAGATCAAAGGCGGCACGGAAGCGTGGCAATTCCAACAATTTTTCTGCCCGGCTTGGCGTGCGCTGCTGGAAGCGGTGTTGCAGTAACCACATTTCCCGCATGACCTGACTGAAGCGTTTGGCGATCGCGGTGATTTCGTGCTGACGATCCAGCACTTCAGTCGCGGCGTCCTGCAGCGCCGGTGCCGGCGGCACATTACGCTTCAGGCGTTTGTCGTATTCGGCAGCCACCCCGGGCCACAGCATCACGGCAAACAAAAAGGCCGGATTGACGCCTTTTTCTTCAGCGATACGGCGATCGGTGTTGGCCAGCGCAATGCGGAACAGTTCGCGCACGGACGGATGTTTGTGCATGGCCGCCGCCGGGCCGGGGAACAGAATCTTGAACAGGCCGAGCTCGTCGAGTTGTTCAAAACTGGCGAGGCCATGGCCGGTCAGGAACATCTTGGCGCATTCATCCCAGAGCCGGGCGTTGGAAACGTTTTCCAGCAATTTGCCGAGCGCGAGGATCGGTTCGCGGGTCTTCGGTTCGATCTTGAATTCGAGTTTGGCAGCCAATCGGGCAGCGCGCAGCATCCGAACCGGATCTTCGCGGTAACGGGTTTCCGGATCGCCAATCAGGCGCAGGGTTTTCTTTTGCAGATCTTTCAAGCCGCCGAGAAAATCGACGACCGAAAAATCGGCGATGTTGTAGTAGAGCGCGTTGACGGTGAAATCGCGGCGGATGGCATCGTCTTCAATCGTGCCGTAAACGTTGTCGCGCAGCACCATGCCGTGCTCGGTTTGCGGCGCGTCGTCGTTGACCGCGCGGAACGTCGCCACCTCGACCACATCCTGACCGAACAGCACATGCGCCAGGCGGAAGCGGCGACCAATCAGCCGGCAGTTGCGGAAAACTTTTTGCACTTCTTCCGGTTTGGCATTGGTGGCAACGTCGAAATCTTTTGGATGCTGGCCGAGCAGAATGTCGCGGACGCCGCCGCCGACCAGATAGGCCTCGTACCCGGCCTTGTTGAGCCGGTACAACACCTTCAAGGCGTTGTCGCTGATTTGCGAACGTGAGACGTGGTGCTGATCACGCGCGATGATCTGCTTGCGCAGCCGCGTTTTCGAAGGTCGGCCGACCGTCCGCTGGATGAACTGGTTGATGCGGGAAAAAATCACGTACGGTCAGTGGCTTAGGGGAAAGTCCAATGATAGCCGCTCGGCACGGTGGATGCATCTGTCGGCTGTGCCGCTGCCCGGATTACGCCAGCATGACCGGGCCACGCGGCACCCGGTCGATACGCCAGTGTGCGCAGGCCTCGGCCAGCAGCGCTGGAATGTCATCGCCGGGCGGAACCGGCTGCCCGAGCACCGCCAGCGCCTGCTTGAGTAAACCCAAGGCATCGGCGCCCGTGATGGCCGGCGCGTAATTCTGCTTCGACAGCTTGCGGCCATCGGCCTGGACGATCAGCGGCAGATGCGCCCAGCGCGGCGGCGTCCCGCCGAGCAGCTGCCAGAGATACAGCTGCCGTGGCGTGGCATCGAGCAGATCGGCACCGCGGACGACCTCGGTGATGCCCTGATCCACATCATCCACCACCACCGCCAGCTGGTAGGCATACAGGCCGTCGCGCCGTTTCAGCACCACGTCGTCCAGCTCGGTGTCGGGAAAGCGGCAGGCGCCCCAGATGGCATCCTCGAACGGCAACGGTTCGCGTCCTGCCTGCAAGCGCCAGGCGACGCCATCGGCCAGCGGCAAACCGCGCTGCCGACAGTGCTTGCTGCAACGGCCCTGATTGTCCTGCAGTTCACGCCGGCTGCAATCGCAGCCATACAGCAGGCCGCGCTGACGTAGCTGCTCCAGCACTTCGTCGTAGCGATCGCTGCGACGGCTCTGGTACAGCACCGTGCCGTCCCAGTGCAAACCGAACGCCGTCAGCTGGCGCAAGATGGTGTCGGCAGCACCGGCCTGCTCACGTGGCGGATCGATATCCTCCATCCGCACCAGCCATTGTCCCCCCTGCGATTTCGCCGACAGATATGACCCGAGCGCCGCCACCAGCGAGCCGAAATGCAGCGGGCCAGACGGCGAGGGGGCGAAGCGACCGATGACAAGACTATTTGTCTGCAGCATGAGTCAATCTCGCGATATTTAAGGCGGCAGAACAATCCCATAGTTTGAAAACAAATAGATCGAAACTTCGTCAGTATTCAAAAGTCTTCGAACTTGCGCCTCATTCTGCGGGGCATCATCCCAAAAACCATTTACCAATTTTCCGGCCACCAGTCCACTCACATTATGTTCGGCGTAATTGATTAGCTTTTCATTGTTAACAGGGTCAAAAAGCGGCTTCATAAACGGCGCAATATCTGGAACACAGAGCCCAATGGCACAAAGCCACTTGTCCAGCTCAAAGGAGTCTGTATTTTGGTCTTCAAGAAGGGATGAAATTTTCTGTGTAAGGCAATTGTTGATTGCACAAATTTCATCCACTGGCCAGTTCTGCCAAGAAGCCAATTTTAACTTTTCGAAAACAACCTCCGGATCTGGCCAGTCAAAGCCACCTGACACCGATAGCTCGATAATCCTCGGCAGAAAATACTTAAAATCGGCTATTGAACCAACGGTGAGCAGAACGCCTGATGCGTAAGAGGATAATTCGTCGGCAGTGAGCTCGCCCAATTTTTTTGACAACAGTGTGCTGACTTCTTTACTTGTCATGCAACACGGGCACACTGGGATGGTTGTCGGTTTTGGATAATGAGCGAAGGCTTCGTAGAGAGTCGTGCAGTCCATTTGCAGGCCTGGAGCTTTGATGTGTCGAGACAAAAACGCCCGCAATCGCGGGCGTTTTGGTAAAACCGGAACGATCAGTTCCCGTATTGCTTCTCTTTGATTTCCGCCAACGTTTTGCAGTCGATGCACAGCGAGGCGGTTGGCCGGGCTTCCAGCCGGCGGATGCCGATTTCGACGCCGCACTGTTCACAATAGCCGTATTCATCGGCATCGATTTGCTTCAGCGCTTCGTCGATCTTTTTCAGCAGCTTGCGTTCGCGATCGCGGGTGCGCAGTTCCAGGCTGAATTCTTCTTCCTGGGCAGCGCGGTCGAGCTGGTCCGGGAAGTTGGCGGCTTCATCCTGCATGTGATGCACGGTGCGGTCGACTTCTTCGCGCAGCTGTTGTTTCCAGGCACCAAGAATTTTGCGGAAGTGATTGGCTTGCGGCTCGCACATATACGCTTCGTCTTTCTTCAGCGGATACGGGGCAATGCCGAGGCTGGCCAGCGTTTGCGAGGTCGAGGCTTTCAACTGCGCTTCGGTGAATTCGGCGCGCAGTTTTTTCTTGCCGTCCAGATCAAGTGGCTTGGCGGCCGGTTTGGCTTTGGCGACTTTTTCCGGTGCCACGCTTTTGGCGACGGCCGGTTTCATTTCGGTAACTTTGGCAGTTTTTTCTGAGGCGACAGCTTTCACAGGACTTGCGACTTCCTTGACGGCTTTCGGTGCCACTTTGGGCTCCGCTTTGGCCGGGGTTACGGGTTTGCTGGCGGCTGCGGGTTTGGCAACCGGCGCAGCTTTAGCGACGGTTTTCGATTCGGGTTTGGCGGCCGCTTTCGGTTCTGGCTTCGCGCTGGCCTTGGCCGGTTTGGCTTCCACTTTGGTGGCGGCTTTGACCGGTTTTTCGGCGGGCTTGGCCGCGGCTTTTGCCGCTACCGGCTTGGCGGCCGCTTTGCTGGCCGGTGCCGGTTTCGCGGCCGGTTTGGCTGCAGGCTTGGCGGCCGGTTTCGCCGCCGGTTTGGCAGCGGCCTTGGCTGGCGCCGGCTTGGCAGCAACCGGTTTTTTCGCCGGGGCGGCTTTGCTGGCCGGTTTCGCGGCGGCTTTGGCAGCGGGCTTTGCGGCCGGTTTGGCGGCTGCTTTTGCCGCCGGTTTTGCTGCCGGCTTTACCGGTTTCGCGGTGCTTGTGCTGCTCGCCGCTTTTTTGCTGGCAGGCTTCTGGGCCATTGTTATCTCCCTTAAATCACTCGCAGATGGTCATCGCATCGGGACAGGATGGCCACCAGGTGGTAGAACCGGACGGTGCACTATAGCCGTCGCGACGGCGCTGGCAACTGTCATGACCGTTTTCACTCCCTGATCGGAGCTTTCGCTGATTGTCGCGTGCCGCGCTTGGCAGGTCGCGGCAGCGCCGCAGGTTCGGCCATGGCGGCCGCCTATTCCATCAGATAGATCACGCCGTTTTCAATCACGATCGGTAAAGATTGCAAAGAACGGCCCTGACAGGGGCCCCAGGTACAGTAACCATTGTCGACATTGAACAGCGCACCGTGCGTGGAACACTGCAATTGGCTGCCATCCAGACTCATGAAGCGGTTTTCCTGCCACTCCAGCGGGACACCGGCATGCGGGCAGCGATTGACGTAAGCCCAGGCGCGCAGGCCGCGCCGGGTCACGACCAGAGTCTGCTTGTCGGTATAGGGAAAGGCCAGTGCTTCGCAGTTGGGAATATCGGTTAGGGCACAGAGTTCGCGCATTATTCGACCGTATCGAGCGGGGGCCGGACTGGCTGGTGTACAATTCCAAGCCTGATTTCCCGCCAAAAAGTGGTGGTTTTCGGTGTCAGTTCTTGCTCAAGAGCCAGGTGCAGAACCTGCTCAATTTATCACCGCCCGTCTGCCGACGCGTTATGGCGATTTTCGCATCAGTGTGCTGCCGCCGGTCGCCGGCGACAAGCCGCAGACTGATCGGCCACTCAACGACAAGGAACATGTCGTCCTTGCGATGGGTGACCTGACGGCGCCCGGCCCGGCGCCGCTGCTGCGGCTGCATTCCGAATGCCTGACCGGCGATGCCCTGCACAGCCTGCGCTGTGACTGCGGTTTTCAGCTGGAAGCGGCGTTGTCGATGATCGCGGCCGAAGGTCGTGGCGCGATTTTGTACCTGCGCCAGGAAGGCCGCGGCATTGGTCTGGTCAACAAATTGCGGGCCTATGCGCTTCAGGATCAGGGTCAGGATACGGTCGAGGCCAATGTCAGCCTCGGCTTTGGCCCGGACCAGCGGGATTACGCCGACGCGGTCGCGCTGCTGCGTGCCCTGAATCTCAGCAGCGTACGTTTGATGACCAATAACCCGCGCAAGGTCAAGGCGCTGGAGGAGGCCGGCATCACCGTGACCGAGCGGGTGCCGATGAAGTTTGGCAGCAATCCGCACAACTTCCGCTATCTCGAAGCCAAGTCGAACAAGCTCGGCCATTTGCTCTGACCGTGGGCCTGTGGTTTGCCTTCATTTTGTTGTGATCAAATTTTTGTCGTTATCAACCCTGATTAGTTATCAACCCTTTGCCGATAGCCATTATCGCCATCAACCAGGATCGCCTTGTCATGACCGAACTGCTGCAAGCCCGCTTGACCACCGATGCTGCCGCCAGCCACTGGGGCAAACAGCCGCTGCTGTCGTTTACCGGCGCCGAGGTGCTGATACACACCGGCAGCGGCGACGATCTGCTGCGCAAGATTCAGCAGGCCGGTCGCCGGCTCGGTGGCATGAGCCTGCCCGGCGTGCAGCTGGCCGGTGACGGCTGGACACTGGCCGCGCAATGGGCGTTCGCACTCGGCTTTGATAACGCCAAGCACAGCAGCGAACTGCGCACTGCCGAGCTGCCGGCGGCTGAGCAGGCCGAACTGGCGGCACGGTTGAAAGTGAGCCGCTTTGTCCGCGATCTGGTCAACGAGACGCCGGAAAACCTGCCGCCGACCACGCTGTGCGAGCGGGTCATCGCGTTTCTGGAACAGCTGGCGCCGGGCGCCATCAAGGCCCGCGTCATCAGTGGCGAGGCGCTGCGTGAAGCCGGCTGGGTCGGCATTTATGAAGTCGGTCGCGGCTCCAACCGTCCACCGGCAATGCTGCAGCTGGAATACTGTCCGGCTGGCATGGAGCAGCAACCGGTCGCCGCTGCGCTGGTCGGCAAAGGCATCACGTTTGATTCCGGCGGCTACAGCCTGAAGGCTTCGGAAGCGATGCTGACCATGAAAATCGACATGGGCGGTGCCGCCACCGTGGCCGGCGCGCTCGCCTTGGCCATTCTGCGTGGCCTGAACAAGCGGGTGGCGCTGATCCTGTGCTGCGCCGAGAACCTCGTTTCCGGTCACGCCTACAAGCTCGGCGACATCCTGAAATACAAAAACGGCGTCAGTGTCGAGATCGTCAACACCGATGCCGAAGGCCGCTTGGTACTGGCCGATGGCCTGATTTACGCCTGCGAACTCGGGGCGCCGTTAATCATCGACGCCGCCACCTTGACTGGCGCCGCCGTGACCGCGCTCGGGACCGATTACAACGCGGTGTTTGCGCTCGATGGCGCACTGCGCAGCCGTTATCTCGGTTACGCCGAGCAGGAAAACGAGCTGCACTGGCCGCTGCCGCTGGCCAAATGGCACCAGAACCATTGCCCGTCGCCGTATGCCGATACCGCCAACAGCAAGCCGGTGAAAGGTGGCGGCCCCGGCGGCGCCAGCAATGCGGCCGGTTTCCTGTCCCGGTTCGTGCCGCGCAATGGCGCGGGTTGGGTCCATGTCGATCTGGCGGCGGCGGCACACAGCAATGACAACGGTATGTGGGCGGCCGGCGGTACCGGTGTCGGCGTGCTGACCCTGGCCCGCGCCCTGATCGCCGAGGGCTGATTTTCTCTCGCGGTTTTGGCCACCCGACGGGGCCGGTTTGCCGCCCCGGACGGGCTTGGACCCGAGCCGGAGCCAAAGGCGGAAACTCCGCGCAAAACAAGCATTTGCCCTTGCCGGGGTCCACCTCGGTTGCTACAGTACCGGCACTTTTTCGATGACCGGCGGCTCGCAAGCCGCCGTGTCTTTTCCGGTCACCCTCTGATGCGGCTTGCCGCTTCCGTGGGGGCCGCCAGCACCCAATCGGATCCGTCTGGCCATGTTCAAAAAATTGCGTGGAATGTTTTCCACCGACATCTCAATCGATCTCGGCACTGCCAACACCCTTATCTATGTTCCCGGCAAAGGGATCGTCCTGAACGAACCGTCGGTCGTGGCGATTCGGCAAGAACGGGTCGGCGGCCAGAAAACCATAGCTGCGGTCGGCAATGAAGCCAAACGGATGCTGGGCCGGACACCGGGCAATATTCTGGCGGTGCGACCGATGAAAGACGGCGTCATCGCCGACTTTCAACTGACCGAAAAAATGCTCCAGCATTTCATTCGCAAAGTGCACGACAACAGTTTCATGCGGCCAAGCCCGCGCGTGCTCATCTGCGTGCCGTGCGGCTCGACCCAGGTCGAGCGCCGCGCCATTCGCGAGTCGGCCTACGGTGCCGGTGCCCGCGATGTGTACCTGATTGAAGAGCCGATGGCCGCTGCCGTTGGCGCCGGCATGCCGGTGTCGGAAGCGCGCGGTTCGATGGTGGTCGATATCGGCGGCGGTACCACCGAAATTGCCATTCTGTCGTTGAACGGCGTGGTTTATTCGGATTCGGTACGCATCGGTGGCGATCGCTTTGACGAAGCCATTATCGATTACGTCCGGCGCAACTACGGCACCGTTATTGGTGACGCCACGGCCGAGCGCATCAAGATGGAAATCGGTTCGGCATTTCCGGGCAAGGAAGTGCGCGAGCTCGACGTTCGCGGTCGCAATCTCGCCGAAGGTATTCCGCGCGCGTTCACCATCAACAGCAACGAAGTGCTGGAAGCGCTGCAAGAACCGCTGTCGGCGATCGTGCGCGAAATCAAGGGCGTGCTCGAACAGTGCCCGCCGGAACTGGCTTCCGATATTTCCGAGCGCGGCATGGTGCTGACCGGTGGTGGCGCGCTGCTACGTGACATCGATCGGTTGATCGCCGAAGAAACCGGTTTGCCGGTCATTGTCGCCGAAGATCCGCTGACCTGCGTGGCGCGCGGCGGTGGCAAAGCCCTGGAAATGCTGGAAGTGCACGGCGGCGATTTGTTCTCGGTCGACTGATGCAAAAAGACGCCGCTCAGCCAGACTGATCGGCGTCTCTGTTCTGGTTGGAGTTTTGCTCGCTCGAGTAAGCCAGCAACGGAGATGGCGCCATAAAATCCCTGTTTACTCGCGGCCCCGCTCAGGGCATCCGTTTGCTGGTGGCAGCGGCACTCGCTTTGCTGTTGATGGTGCTCGATCACCGCGGCGATCATGTCGCAGGCATTCGCTCGGCGCTCGCTACCTCGATTACGCCGGTGTTTTACGTCGCCAGCGTGCCGACCTCGCTGTACAACTGGTTTACCCAGACCGTCGCCTCGCGGGCCGAGATGCAGCGCGAGAACGAGCAGCTCAAGCAAGAACAATTTTCTTATCGCACTCAATTGCAACGCCTGACCGCGCTGGAAGCGGAAAATGCCCGGCTGCGCGGGCTGCTGTCATCGGCGCGCAAAACCCGAGGCAAGCGCATGATCGCGGAAGTGATCAACGTGGATCTGGAACCGACCGAACAGCAAGTGCTGGTCAACAAAGGCAGTCAGGACGGCATCTACGAAGGGCAGGCGGTGCTCGATGCCTTCGGCGTGCTCGGCCAGGTGATTGAAGTTGCGGCGACCACGTCGCGGGTGTTGCTGCTGACCGATTCGCGGCACGCGATTCCGGTGCGGATTGAACGCACCGGATTCAACGCCATTGCCGAAGGTACCGGCGCGATGAATCGCTTGCGGCTCAATTTTGTCCCGAACACCACCGATATCCGGGAAGGCGATTTGCTGGTCAGCTCGGGTCTGGGTGAACGCTTCCCCGACGGTTATCCGGTTGGCCAAATCGAAGCGATTCGGCGCGATACCGGGGAAGCCTATGCCGAGATCGATGTGGTGACCGCGGCGCGGATGGAGCGCAGCGGCGAAGTGATGTTGCTGTGGCCGCCGCAAACCTGGCAGCCGGCCAGCAGCGAAGCGGGCGTCGCGCCGAGCAGCGCGAGCGACAAGCCGGCAATTACTCCCGCGACCGGGCCTGCAAACAGTCCGGCCGGCAATCCGGCCATTAATCCCGCCAATACGCCGGCAACACCGGCCTCCACGGCACCCGCGAGTGCGCCGGCAAAACCCAAGCCGAGCAGTCCGGCCGGCAGCATCGGGGAGGCCGCACGATGATGCATGCCCGTCATGGCACCCACTGGGTGATTCTCAGTTTTCTGTTTGCGCTGGTCTTGACGGTGCTGCCGCTGCCGACGTTTCTCAATCAGGCGCGGCCGGCCTTTGTCGTGCTGACGCTGATTTACTGGGTGCTGGCGTTGCCGCATCGGTACGGCATTTTTGCCGCGTTTGCGGTCGGGCTGGCGCTTGATGTCATCACCGGCAAGATGCTGGGCCTGCACGCGCTGCTGCTGTCGGTGCTGGCGTATGTCTGCGTCAAGCAATACAGCCGGGTCCGGATGTTCACCCGGCCGATGCAAGCGGCATTTGTCCTGCTGCTGGTCGGCTTGAGTCTGTTGCTGCAGTTGTGGATTGAGAATGCCGTGCAACCGGTCAGCATCCGTGCCAGCTATTGGCTGCCGGCGCTGAGTTCAGGCCTGCTCTGGTTTCTCTGGTTCCCGCTGCTGCGCGGCCTGCGCCGCCGCCTGCAGATCAGCTGAGCCATGATGATTTATCTGGCTTCTGCGTCGCCGCGTCGGGCGGAACTGTTGCAACAAATCGGCGTCAGGTTCAGCGTGGTTTCAGCACCGGTTGATGAAACTCGCTGGCCTGATGAAGCGCCGACCGACTATGTGACCCGGTTGGCCGTGGCAAAAGCGCGGGCTGGCTGGGACCATGCTGATCGCGGCAACGACTGGCCGCTGCTGGCCGCCGACACCAGTGTCGTGCTTGGCGACGTGATTCTGGGCAAGCCCGAGACCGAAGCGGAAGGGCTGGCGATGCTGCAGCAGCTGTCGGGGCGCCGGCATCAGGTGATGACCGCGGTGTGCTGCAAACGTGGCCACCATGAAGTCTGCGAGCTGCAGATTTCCACGGTGGGCTTCCGCGCGCTGACGGCGGCCGAGCAACTGGCCTACTGGCGCAGTGGCGAAGGCCGCGACAAAGCCGGCGGTTATGCCGTGCAGGGCTTGGCGGCGCGCTACATTGAGTATCTGGAAGGCAGTTACAGCGGCGTTGTGGGTCTGCCGCTGCACGTGGTCGATGCTCTGTTGCAACGACCGGAATTCAGCTGAGCCAGCTGGCCGTGATGACGAGGTCATCCGCGCGGCAGGCTCGAACACGCGGGTGATCGGGTTCGCCAGAATCCAGCCGAGACCGGCAACACCTGCGACAGGATCGAAGTTCAATGAGCGTATTCATTGCCCCGGTCAGCCAGGAGTTGCTGATCAACGTCACGCCGCAGGAAACCCGGGTCGCCGTGGTCGAAAACGGCGTGCTGCAGGAATTGCACGTTGAGCGCGCCCATGCCCGTGGTCTGGTCGGCAATATCTATCGTGGCCGGGTCCGGCGGGTGCTGCCCGGCATGCAGGCCGCGTTCGTCGACATCGGTCTGGAGCGGGCCGCATTTCTGCACGCCTCCGACATGCAGGGCGCCGCACTGGCCGAGGACGATGGCACAGCGACGGTGGCAGCGCCGGTCACGATACCGGATGACATCTCCAACCGTCTGGTCGAAGGCCAATCCATTGTTGTCCAGGTACTGAAAGATCCGCTCGGCAGCAAGGGCGCGCGGCTCAGCACCGAATTGGCGCTGCCATCACGCTATCTGGTGTTGCTGCCGCACACCGCCCATATCGGTGTCTCGCAGCGCATCGAAGACGAAGCCGAGCGCAACCGGCTGCGCAGCACGCTGACGGAAATGTCGACCCGCAACAACGCCGGCTTTATTGTCCGCACTGCAGCCGAGGGCGCGTCGGAAGCGGCGCTGCTGCATGATGCCGAATATTTGCTGCGGTTGTGGCAACGCATTCGAGGTGACATGGACCGCAGCGCGCCGGAAAGCATCGTTTATCAGGATCTCAGTTTGCCGGTACGAACTCTGCGCGATTTGTGGGCGCAGAATGTCGAGCGGGTCCGCATCGATTCGCGCGAGGCGTTTCAGCAGATGCGGCAGTTTGCCGATGAATTCATGCCGGGGCTGGCGGAGCGCATCGAGCATTACAGCGGTGAGCGGCCGCTGTTCGACATGTACGGCGTCGAAGATGAGATCCAGCGCGCGCTAGAACGCAAGGTGCCGCTGAAATCCGGTGGCTATCTGGTGCTCGATCAAACCGAGGCAATGACCACCATCGACGTCAACACCGGCGCTTTTGTCGGCCACAAGACGCTCGAAGAAACCATTTTCCGGACTAATCTTGAGGCCGCGTCAGCGCTGGCGCGGCAACTGCGGCTGCGCAATCTCGGTGGCATCATCATTGTCGATTTCATCGACATGCAGGACGAAGAGCACAAGCGTCAGGTGCTGCGGGCATTGGACAAGGCACTCGAGCGCGATCACGCCAAGACCACGATTTCGGAAGTGTCGGCGCTCGGCTTGGTCCAGATGACCCGCAAGCGCACGCGCGAAAGCCTCGAGCACGTGCTGTGCGAAACCTGCCCGCACTGCCAGGGCCGCGGCACCATGAAAACCGCCGTCACCGTTTGCTACGAAATTTTCCGCGAGATCATCCGGGCCGCGCGCGCCTACGAGGCGCAGGGCATTCTGGTGCTGGCTGGCGCCGCCGTGATCGATTGCCTGCGCGACAGCGAAGCCAACAGCGTGGCCGAGCTGGAGCTGTTCATTGGCCGACCGATCAAGCTGCAAGTCGAGCCGCAATATTCCCAAGAGCAATTTGATGTGGTGCTCGTTTGATGATCAAACGCTCGCTGAAATGGCTCTGGTACGTGATCGCCGCGCTGATCATCAGTGTCGCGGTGCTGGTCAGCATTGGTCGTTTGTTGCTGCCGCAAGCCTATCGGCTAAAACCGGAATTCGAAAATTATCTGGCGGTGCGGACCGGTGCGAAAGTTCGCATCGGTGAAGTGTATGGTGTCTGGCGCGGATACGGCCCCGAGATTCGGGTTCGTGATATACAGCTGCTGGCACCGGAGACGGATGAGCCGCTGCTGACCATTGGCCGGTTTGAAGCCGCGCTGGATATTCCTCGTTCGATATTCAGTTTGCACACCGTCATGCGCCGGTTTGAGGTCGAAGGCCTGAACGCGCTGGTCGAGTTCGACAGCAAAGGCTCGCTGGTATTGCCGGGGCTGGTCATCGAAAGCGGCGAGGACAGCGATATTTCGGCGCAGTACGTCATCGATGCGTTGCTGCGACAAAGCAAGGTGGCCATTACCCAGACCGAAATCCGTTATCGGCGCCGGCAGGGCGACATCATTTCACTATCGCTGCCCGACATCAGTTTGCGCAATGCCCGTGGCCAGCATCAAGCCATTGGCGAACTGCAGGTGCACGAAGGCGGCACTGCCAAATTTGTTCTTGAATTTACCGATTACCCGCTGGCGCCATCCGATCAGATGGCGCTTTATGTCGAGAGCAAGGCGCTGGATCTGGCGCGCTTGCCACTGCCGACTGCCGCGCTCGGTACGCATCTCGATGACGGCGATTTGCAGCTGCAGATTTGGGCCAACTGGCGCGAAGGCGGCTGGCGCGATGGCCAAGCCAATCTGCTGCTCAAGCAGCTGCAGTTGACCAACGACGAACAGCAGCATAAGCAGGTCGAAAAACTCAGCGGCCGTTTGCATTTTGCTCGCGCTGATGGTGATACCTGGTATCTGCATGGCGATGAGGTTCGCTGGCAGAACGGTGGCGAGAAGCATGCGGCCTTGACTATCGAAGGCAAGGTCCAGCGAGACGGCGACGGCCAGCGCTGGGGTTTTGATATCGGGGCGCTGGCGCTGGCCGATATCGTCGAACTGGTCCGGTTCAGTTCGGCGGTGCCGACCGATGTTCGGCAAAAGCTGGCCGAGTTGAATGCCTCGGCTGAATTGCCGCGTCTGCAAATTGATTTTCGCTTGCAGGACGAAACGCTGGCGGATTGGGCCGTTGCCAGCCAGTTTGCCCAGCTACGTTATGCCAGTCAGCAGTTGCCGGAAATTCAGGACTTGGCTGGCCGCATTCTGGTGGCGGAAATCGCCGGTGTGCAGACCGGTGCGGCGCGCATAAAAGCAAAAGATCAACCGTTCGACTTTCATCAATTGTTCCGTGCGCCGTTGCCGGTTTCCCATCTCGACTTGGCCGCCCGCTGGCAGCAACAGGCACAGCAATGGCTGGTCACGATGCCGCAGCTGCTGCTTGGCAACGCAGACGCCGAGATCGCGGCGCGGGCAAGCCTGTCGCTGCCAGACGCGGCCGTTACAACGGAAAAGCCGCAGCTGGCATTGGCGGCGGTTCTGCGCAATGGCGTTGGCGCCAACAAGTCGGCCTATCTGCCGGTGAGCGTTATGACGCCCGAGCTGGTGCGCTATCTCGATGGCGCGATCGAGACAGCTACTGTGACCGAAGCACAGGCACTGCTGCGCGGCCCGTTGGGGGCGTTTCCGTTTGCCCAACATGAAGGCGTGTTCGATTTGCAGGCGCAAGTCAACAATGCGCGCTATCAGTTCCAGCCGGACTGGCCCGCCGTTACCGATTTGAGTGCCGAGTTGCAATTCACTGCGGACAGCATGCACATCGGCATTCAGCGCGGGCTGTTGGCGGGCTTGCGAATCAATCAGGGGCAAGTCGTGCTGGATCCGCTGGGTGGATCGGATACGGTGTTGCAAGTCGAAGCCAATGGCAGTGGCAACGGCCAATCCGCACTGGCTTTGCTGCACAACAGTCCGCTGCGCGATGCGTTGTTGCCGCTGACTGACACGCTCGACATCAACGGCATGCTGAATACCGATCTGGCCTTGTCGATCCCGCTGCATCACGAACGCCCGGCGCAGGTGCGTGGCAAAGTCAGCTTCGCCAACGCGACGCTGCACTTGAAACCGATTGATTTGCCGCTGACCGGCGCGCGTGGCGAGGTGCAATTCGCCGAGTATGGTGTCACTGCGGGCGACGTGCAGTTGAACGCTTTGGGCGGTACCGTCCGAGCCAGTGTCAGCGGTGATCAGGGCGGCGGCAAAATCGCGTTTACCGGCACGGCTGACAGCGCGGCGATTGCAGCTTGGTATCCACACCCGATGCAGCAGCGGGTGCTCGGTCAGTTTGATTATCGCGGTCAGGTTTTGCTGCCGGGCACTGAACAACAAGGTGTTCAGGTGGAACTACGCAGCGATCTGAGCGGTGTTGCTGTCATGGCGCCAGCGCCGTTTGGCAAAGCAGCAAACGAAACTGCTGCGCTTGCCTTCAATGCCGGCATCCAGAGCGGGCGCTTGTCTTTGCAGGCGGATTATCGTCAGCAACTGGCGTTTCAGGCTGAGCGCAACGGTGACGAACCGCTGCACTCAGAATTTCTGCTGGGTGGCACCGCGTATGCTGGTCATCAGCCAGGCCTCAGCATTCGCGGTCGCCTGGACAAAATTTCCGCTGCTGACTGGATCCCTTTTGTTGCCGATTTGGTCAGCGTTGCCACCAGCAATACCAAAGCGGCGGCCAATACCGTTTCGGCCGGATCGACTGGCGGCGCAAAGAGCGTAACGCCGGCACCGACGACGCCGATTGCAACCACGGCAAGCAGTAGTGCGCCGGCGCTCGCGCTGTCGATTGCGATGGTCGATTTCTATGGTTTGCCGATTGCTGATGTTGATCTGGGCGGTCGCGAATCGGCGGATGCCTACCAACTCGATGTGCGTGCCGCCACGGTTGTCGGCGAGCTCGACTTTGCCGGCAACAAGCCGATCAAAATCAGTCTGGAAAAATTTTTACATGATGCACCGGCTGAACCGGCGGCGAGTGAGTCGGCACCGACCGAGGTCGTGGCAACCGCGACCGTACCAGAGCCGGTACCGCAGCGGGAGCCGGCCGATTGGCCGGAACTGGAAATCGATTGCAAACAATGCCGGTTTTACAGTCGCGAGCTGGGACATGTTCAGGTCAGTCTGCGCAATCAGGCTGCGGACAAGACGGTGCGAGTACAGGCGGACCGCAACAGTATGCTCACTGCCAAACTCGAAGGTCTGTGGTCGGCCAGCAGTCATCGCACTCAGCTCAGCGGTCGGGTGGCCAGCCGTGATTGGGGCAAGCTGACTCGCGATTGGGGCGTTGATCTGAGCGTGCGCGACAGCCCCGGTCATGTTGATCTGGAATTGGCATGGCCGCAGAGTCCGGTAGATTTTCGCTTGCGTGACAGCGTTGGCAAACTGGAACTGGATTTGGGCAAGGGCTCGATTGCTCGCGGTTCCGACAACGCCGAAAAAGTGTTGCGGGTGTTCAGTCTGCTGAGCCTGCAATCGATCACGCGCCGGCTCAGTCTGGATTTTTCCGATCTGTTTCGCGATGGCTTTTTCTATGATGGCATTCGCGGCAGCTTCCGTATCGCCGATGGCAAAGCGCGTACTGACGATACTCTCATCGATGGGGTATCTGCAGCGATTGTGATTCGCGGTGAAACCGATTTTGTTGCCCGGACCCTGAATCAGCAGATTGAGGTCACGCCGAAACTGTCATCAAGCTTGCCGATTCTGGCGGGCTGGGCGATCAATCCGCCGGCCGGTCTGGTGGTCTGGTTGATGAACAAGTTGTTTATCGAACCGGCGGTCAAGGTGGTCACCGGCCTGCAGTATACGGTGCGAGGTCCGTGGGACAATCCTGAAGTGATCGAGCGCGGCCGGACCGAAAAAGAAGTGCCGATTCCGGAAGAGGGTTTGCCAGAGCCGGGTGGCGCGGTGCCGCCAGCGGCAGAGCCCAATCCGGCGACATCCAATTTGACAACGCCCACTCCAACAACATCCATACCGGCGACATCAACCGCAGCGACCGCCAGTCCGGGGCGGGTTGACCGTACTGGTGCGAAGCGTGCTGCCAAAGCAGAGGCCAAGCCGGGCTCCAAATCCGATTCCAAGTCCGGTTCCGCAGCGAAAGCCAAATCCGGATCAAAATCGGCGGCAACGCCCGTGGTGAAGTCGGATGCCAATACAGTCGGTGTGTCGTCGCCGGCATCGACGGCGATTCGCCCTCACTAACTCTCACCGGCCCGCACCGCGGAGTGACTGCAATGAAAGTGGCTGCAATTCAAATGGTGTCCGGCATTGATCGGGATCGCAATCTGGCCGCTGCAGAGCGCTTGATTGCCGAGGCCGCGGCGACTGGCGCGCGATTGGTCCTGTTGCCGGAAAATTTTCCGTTGATGGGCCAGCGTGAGGAAGACAAGCTGACGATTGCCGAAGCCGACGGCAGTGGCCCGATTCAGACGATGCTGAGCCGCGCCGCCCGGCAACATCAGATTTGGCTGGCGGCAGGAACGTATCCGGCGCGTGGCGACAGCGCGACCCGGGTGCGGGCACGGCTTTCGATTTACTCACCTCAAGGCATGCTGACGGCACATTACGACAAGCTGCATTTGTTCGATGTGCAATTGCCGGATGGCCGGGAAAGCTATTTGGAGTCGCGTGGCATTGAACCTGGCCTGGCCGTGGTGACAGCGCGCGCCGACGAGGCCGAGCTTGGCTGCAGCATCTGCTATGACCTGCGGTTTCCGGAGCTGTATCGGCAACTGGTCACTGCCGGTGCTACCGTGCTGTTGGTGCCGGCGGCATTTACCGCCACCACCGGCGCAGCTCATTGGCATACCTTGCTGCGCGCCCGCGCCATCGAAAATCAATGCTTTGTGATCGCGGCCAATCAGGGCGGCAGCCATGAAAATGGTCGCGCCACCTACGGTCACAGCGTAATCTACGATCCGTGGGGCGAATGTCTGGCGGAAGCAGGCACCGGCGAAGCGGTGATCACGGCCGAGCTGGACTTTGCCAGCCAGCGCGAACTGCGCCAGCGCTTTCCCGTGCTCGCGCATCAGCGCATCGCCGTGCAGGCCGCGCCGAGTGCGGTAATTCCAGACGCATCTGTATCAGCAAAAACAGCATCAACAAAAACAGCAGCAGCTTCACCAAACACTGGGGCGATGCCAGCATCCCCCACTCATTCTGCTCCATCAGGAGACCGATCATGACCACAGCCAGCAGTGCGGCATTTGCCCAGGCCGAACAGCAATTGCTGACCGCCGCGGGACTTGCCGCCAGTGATTTGGGTCAGGTGCTTGGCAGCATGCTCGGTCATCGCATCGATGCCGCGGAATTGTATTTTCAGGCCAGCAGTCACGAGGTGTGGGCGCTGGAAGATGGCATGGTCAAAGACGCCAGCTACAGCAGCGATCGCGGTGTCGGTGTTCGGGCCTTGGCCGGCGACAAAACCGGTTTTGCTTATTCCGAAGATCTGGTGATGCCGGCCTTGCTGCAAGCGGCTGGCGCCGCCCGCTCGATTGCCCGGGCCGGACAGGAGCATTCGCTCGCCGCTTTTCGCCGAACCCACGCGGTCCAGTTGTATCCGGCCATTGATCCACTGCCCGGTTTGACTGAGGCAGAGAAGATCGACTGGTTGCGTCAGGTCGATGCCTTCACCCGCGCCCTCGATCCGGCGGTGCAGGAAGTGCAAGCATCGCTGACGGCGGTATCCGAGCAAATTCTGGTGGCGCATACCGATGGCACGCTGGCTGCTGATGTGCGGCCACTGGTGCGCTTCAATGTTTCAGTCATCGTGGAAAAAAATGGCCGGCGTGAAACCGGCTATGCCGGCGGTGGTGGTCGCTACGATCTGACCACGCTGATGCAGAATGATTTTCCATTCAACTGCGCCCGCGAAGCGGTGCGACAAGCACTGGTCAATCTGGAAGCGGTCGCCGCACCGGCCGGCGTGATGCCGGTGGTGCTGGGCGCCGGTTGGCCGGGCGTGTTGTTGCACGAAGCGATTGGCCATGGTCTCGAAGGCGATTTCAATCGCAAAGGCTCCAGCGCATTCTCCGGTCGGGTTGGCGAGCGGGTGGCTTCGCCGCTGTGCACCGTGGTCGATGATGGCACCATGCCGGGCCGACGCGGCTCGCTGACCATCGATGACGAAGGTACACCGAGTCAGCGTACCGTGCTGATCGAAAATGGCATTCTGCGCGGCTATCTGCAAGACAAGAAAAATGCCGCGTTGATGGGCACGCAGAGCACCGGCAATGGCCGTCGGGAAAGTTATGCCCACCTGCCGATGCCGCGCATGACCAATACCTACATGCTCGCCGGTCCGCATGATCCGGAAGAAATAATCCGTTCGGTCAAGAAAGGCTTGTACGCGCCGCAATTTGGTGGCGGTCAGGTGGATATCACCTCGGGTAAATTCGTCTTCTCCGCCAGCGAGGCCTACCTGATTGAAGATGGCAAGATCACCCGTCCGGTCAAAGGTGCTACGCTGATTGGCAATGGCCCCGATGTGCTGACCAAGGTCAGCATGGTCGGCAACGATTTGAAGCTGGATGACGGCATCGGCGTCTGCGGCAAAGCCGGGCAAAGTGTGCCGGTCGGGGTTGGTCAGCCGACTTTACGAGTCGATGAGTTGACAGTTGGCGGCACCGCCGCCTGAGCGTTTGCACAAGCAATGGCAACGTAAAAAAAGGGCAGCGAAGCTGCCCTTTTTTTACGTTGCCATTTCAAGTTTTCGCTTGCTTACTGACTGTCCGCCATCGCCCGCAATGCCCGGAACAACTCCCTTGCGGCGGCTGGCGGTTTGCCTTGTTCCGCTTCTTTCTGGGCGGTGCGGATCAGTTGCCGTAGCTGCTGCCGGTCTGCGTGCGGGTAGTCGTGTAGCAGGTCCGTCAGCGCGGCGTCGCCTTCGCCGATCAAGCGGTCGCGCCAGCGCTCCAGTTGGTGATGGCGCTGAGTCGCCAGTTTCGCGTGCTGTCGCAGTTGCTCGAGCGCCTGCAGCAGGGGCTCCGGGTCGACGTCGCGCAATAGCTTGCCGATGAATTGCAATTGCCGGCGCTTGCCTTCATGGGCGTGAATTTGTTGGCATTGATCGATGGCGTAACGCAGGTTCTCCGGCAGCGGCAGCTTGTCGAGCTGATTGGCTGCGAGCTCGACCAACTCGGCGCCGACGTCCTGCAAGGCCAGCATTTCGCGTTTGCGCTGCGATTTGCTGGGCAGCTCTGCGGCTTCTTCCTCGGGCAGGTTGTAATCGGCTTCGATGGGTTGCCGGGGATCGTTCGGGTGGCGGGGCATGTCGATTAGAAACTCAGGCTGGCGTTAATCCAGCCGTAATTGTAATCGCTTTCGTTGTTGTCTTCGTCGAAGAAATAGCCCCGGTCGCGGCGCGACTGCAGCACCAGCGCCACGCCGAGCCGCGTCCGCTTGCCGACATTGAACTCATGGCCGATGCGGGCGCCGAGCAGCCGGTAGTCACGGTCCCAGAAATCATCGAGTTCGTACCAGGTCAGCGACAGCTCGGTATCGGTGGGCAGCCGGTAGCCGATCAGTGCCTGTGAACTGTGTTTGGCGCTGGCGCGCTCATAGCGACCGATGCTGGTATGGCTGAGTTCGAGCAGGCTGCTGGCCGCCATGACGCGCCAGGCGCTGCTGGGGCGATAGTTGATTTGCAGTTCGGCACCGCGCTGGTCGGCATGACCGCCATTGTCCAGACTGAAACCATAGAGCTGGGTCTGGCCTTCGACCAGATTGCTGAGCGAATCGTTGAACAGTTTCAGATCCAGCTCCAGCCGGTTATCCAGATAGCGGGCATACAGACCGAGTTCGCGCGACAGGATGCGCTCCGGTGCCAACCCGCCAGCGGATTCGCTGTGCTGAAAAAACAGCGCGTCGGATTCGCTGCCATTGACCGGGCTTTGCAACTCGCGCAGGCGATAGCTGAAGCGGCCGTATTCTTCGAACAAATCCGGCGTGCGCACGGCCCGGGCGATGATGGCGCGTACGCTATGCTGGTCGTTGATGGCCCAGTTGACCGCCAGCCGCGGCGACAATTCGGTGCCGACGATGTCGTCGTGTTCCAGCATGGCGCCCGCGTGCAGCAGGACATCGTCACGCCAGCGCCATTCAGCATTGGCAAAGGCGCGCAGCAAATCGCTGCTGCGCTTGCCGCCGAAATAGGTTTCCGATTTGACCCGATCGGCGCGCGCCGACAGGCCGGCCACCACGCGCAGCCGATCGGACAAGGTCAGCGTGTCCTGCAGTTCGATGTCGGCGCGGGTTTCCAGCAGATTCTGATTGGCAAGGCCGCACACCGGCGCCAGCCCGCCGCCGGCGATACGAGCAAAAATCGGCGGCAACAGTGCAGCAATTTCGGCGCTTGGTGGTGGTGGCAGTGGATCGCCGTTGCTGTAGGCTTCGAGCAAAGCCAGCGTGTAGGCTTCGTCGGCGTTGAACAGCGCGCCAAGTTCATTACTGAGAAAAACGCCGGGCGGGCATGAATCCCATTCTTCCTCGGTGTCGTTGTAATTGATGTACGCCTGCAGCCGACGTTCGTGGCTCGGGCTCAGATCGCTGGTCCAGCTCGCTTGCAGGTAAGCGTTGTCATCATCAACGTTGTGGTAGGGCGCCGACTCATACGGATCGAGTTCGGTAATTTCCTTGTCGCCGCGCTTGAATCCGAACTGGGCACTGAGGCGATCGCCGTCGGCGGTCTGTTGCTGCCAGGCCGCATTGATGAAGGCGCTGTCGTAGCCGTCGTATTGCTTGTCGCCCTCTTCGTTGATGTCAAAGCCGTCGTCGGCGCGGGTACCGACGGTCAGCCGGTAATCGCTGCCGGCTTCGGTGTGACCACCGTGACGCAGCAGGGTATCGCGGATCTGTTTGTCACCTTGGCTGACCGTCAGCGTGGTGCCAGCGGCATCGACCGGATGCCGGGTGATGATGTTGACGATGGCGAAAAACGAATTGGCGCCATACAGCGCGCTGTTGGGACCGCGCGTCACTTCGATGCGCTGAACATCGTCGAGCGCCAGCGGAATGTCGTTCCACAGGATGCGCGCCAGCGCGGGTTCGAACACCGAGCGGCCATCGATCAACACTTGCATGCGATGGGCGTTTTCTTCAACCAGACCGTGATAGCCGACCGTCGCGGTATGGCCATAGCGGTAACCGACCAGCATGCCGGGTACCAGTCGCAGTACTTCCGGCAGCGTGCGGGCGCCGGACAATCGAATCAGTTCACGGTCGATGAGGGTGACAGCGGCCGGGACTTCGGCTTGCGGCTGTTTCAACCGCGACGCCGTCAGCACCATCGGCATCTCGGCGAACAGTGCGTCATCGGCGCTGCCACCGGCCAGCACATCGTCTTGCGCGTTTACCGACAACGCCATCAGCAGCGCTGCACCGCCTGCCAACCACATGCGCATGATCGCGCCTTTGCCACCAAGCCTGACGCCCACTGTAGTGCAGTTGGGCCGGGCCTGCCAATTGGCTTGGGCGCGCGGGGGCCCATGCTATGCTATCGGCCCCGCCTGGAGAGACGCGTGTGAACAGTCCGGTTTTGAACGAACAGGCCGCTGATGCAATGGATGTCACGGCGGAATTGCAACGCTTGTCGACGCTGGTCGGCGACATGCTGGCGGACGCCAATCGGCTCGGCGCCAGCGCGGCCGAAGTGGCGGTCAGCCGCGACGTCGGCCTGCAGGTCCAGGTGCGCAATGGCGACGTCGAAACGGTTGAGTTCAATCGCGATGGCGGCTTCGGCATCACGGTGTATTTTGGCCAGCGCAAAGCCAGCGTCAGCAGCACCGATACCCGTGCCGAAGCACTGCAACTTGCGGTCCGCAAGGCCTGCGAGATTGCCCGGCATACCGCCGATGATCCCTATGCCGGCCTGCCCGATGCTGACCGTCTGGCCACCGTTTTTCCCGAGCTGTCGCTGGACCATCCGTATGGCATGACGGCAGACCAGGCGGTCGAGCTGGCGCTGCGCTGTGAAGCCGCTGGTTTGGCCCGCCATCCGCAGGTCAAGAAAACCGATTCGGTCAGCTTCAGCAGCCATCGTGGTGTGCGTTTCTACGGCAATAGTCTCGGCTTCATGGCCGGCGTGCCGAGCACGCGCCATTCGCTGTCCGCGACCTTGATTGCCGAAGATGCCGGCGGCATGCAGCGTGACTGGTGGTACACCGTCGCCCGCGATCCGGCTGAGTTGTTGAGCGCGGAAGAGGTCGGCCGCAAAGCGGCAGACCGCGCCGCCCGCCGGCTTGGCGCTCGCCGGATGCGGACCGGCAGCGTACCGGTGATCTTGGTGCCGGAAGTGGCGCGCGGATTTCTCGGCCATTTGCTGTCGGCCATTCGCGGCGGCAATCTGTATCGCAAGGCGTCATTTTTGTGCGATGCGCTCGGCAAGCCGGTGCTGCCGGACTGGCTCAGTCTGCGCGAGCTGCCACACGTGCCGAAAGCGCTTGGCAGCGGGGCGTTCGATGATGAAGGCGTTGCCACTTATGAGCACGACATTGTCCGTGCCGGCGTGCTGGACAGTTATGTGCTGAGCAGCTATTCGGCGCGGCGGCTCGGTTTGCGGAGCACCGGCAATGCCGGTGGTGTGCACAATATTGCGGTGCAAAGCCAGCAGCAGAAACGCAGTTTTGACCAGTTGCTGCGTGAGCTGAATGAAGGGGTGGTCATTACCTCGGTAATGGGCCAGGGCGTCAACATCGTGACCGGTGATTACTCGCGCGGCGCCAGCGGTTTTTATGTCGCCAACGGCGAGATTCAATACCCGGTCGAAGAGATCACCATTGCCGGCCAGCTGCCGCAATTGCTGCACGGCATTCGTGCCATGGCGGACGATGTTGAAATGCAATCCTTGATCTGGACCGGTTCGCTGCTGGTCGAAGGATTTACCGTGGCCAGCCAAGGCAACAGCGACGAGTAAAGCGTCGCGGGCGGCGAATGCGAACGGGCGGTGCGGCCGTGAGTTGGCAATGCTTCGCGCACTCGGTCGGAGACGTGGCCGGCGTTCCTGTTGGCACGAGCATCGCCGCATTGGCATCGTCGCTCGACGGATTATTGTGCCAACCGAATGATGCTGTGGTTGCCGCTGCCGATCACGCTCCTGCCGCTGGCTGTGCGACAGCCGTGCCAACGGGCTGCTAAACTGCCAGCCTCACTCGATTTTTCCTGTCATTGCCAATGCCCGCACTCAGCAGCGAACTGATCTATCTCAGCCTGATTCTCGGCCTGTTGATTTTGCCGCGCGCCTTGCAGCGCTTTCGTATTCCGGCGCCATTGACCTGCCTGCTGTTTGGCATCGGTGCCACTTTTGCAACAGTCGAGTTCAGTCAGGACAAAACCATTGCCCTGCTGGCGGTGCTTGGTATCTCCTCGCTGTTCCTGTTTGCCGGTCTGGAAATTGAACTGACTGAATTGCGCAAGGGCTGGCGGCCATTGCTCGGTAATGTCGTGACCTATGCCGTGATTCTGGCAGTGGTGGTGGACTTGCTGGTGCGTTTTGCCGGTTTTTCCTGGCCACTGGCCAGTTTGATTGCGCTGGCGCTGTTTACGCCATCGACCGGCTTCATTCTGGATTCGTTGGCTCGATTGGGCTTGTCCGAACAGGAATGCTTCTGGGTCTCCAGTAAAGCCATCGCCATTGAGCTGTTGGCGTTGTTGCTGCTTTTTGTGGTGTTGCAATCGGAGTCGGTCAGCACCTTGCTGTGGTCGTCGTCAGCGCTGGTGGCCATCATTCTGGGCTTGCCCTTGCTGTTCATGCTGCTCGGGCGTCTGGTCGTGCCGCATGCGCCGGGTTCGGAGTTTTCCTTGCTGGTGATGGTCGGCTTGCTGGCGGCCTATATCACCAAGGCGCTCGGTGTTTATTATCTGGTCGGGGCATTTCTGGCCGGTTTTGTTGCGCGCTTGCTGCGCAAACGAATGCCAGCGTTGGCGTCGAATGAAAACCTGCACGCAGTGCGCTTGTTTGCCTCGTTTTTCGTGCCGTTCTATTTTTTTCACGCCGGCCTGACCATTCCGACCGAGGCGCTGAGTGTCAAGGCCTTGCTGTTCGGGATTTTGCTTGCCGTGGTCGTGATCCCACTGCGAATCGGTGTGTTGTGGCTGCAGCGTCGGTTGACGTTTCGCGATGAAGATCGGCGCATCAGTTTGCGGATTGCCGTGACGCTGACGCCAACCCTGGTTTTTACTCTGGTGCTGGCCAATATTGCCGCCAGCCGTTTTGGTTTGGCGGCTGACTATTTTGGCGCGCTGGTTGTTTACGCCGGCATCACCACTGCCTTGCCATCTTTTGTATTTCCACGGGCCGTCAATTTCGACTTGATGGAAATGGAAACATCAATGCCGCCGACACCTTTGCCTGGCGTCAGCATCGATCCTATTACAGGCGAACCATTACAGATGAAAGAGGTATCTGGTGAAAAATCTTGAGGCGGAAGTGGCTGCCAAGTGGCTTTGTACGTGCCTGCTTTAAGGTACTCGACCCCTTTCCTCGTGAACTGACAGGCCCACAACGATGCTTTGGTCAGTGTCCATGCGGTGGAGGCTATGTCCGACAATGAGATAGTTATTACTGTCCTGGCTTGTAGGGCAAACGATCAAATTTTCTTCGGTGATAAGTTGTGCGCGGTGAATATTATAATGAAGCAAGGAGCATCCGATATCAGCGACCGGAACAATGGCGGTGTTGGCTAGCAAGTATGAGGTGATTGGACCGTAACGAGAATTAAGGCCCTGTAATAATCGCAGCCATTCTCCATTTTTTGGGTCGATGTAACGGGCATCATATTTTTGAAACGTCCGATCAACGTCACCCTTTTGTAGGTCGTTGAAGAAGGCATCGGCCAACGCTGTCGCAGGTCTGCTATCTACGTAATGAAATTTTCGTGAAAGAATAAATAGCACCACTGACACTACTATAATCGCAACTGCGGCAACACTGGCTCTAGTCTTGTTCACTCAGATCCCTCAGATTGAATATCACTCAGTACTTTTTGCTCATTGAAAGTTATGCCAACGTTGTTGGCTGCAAAGCATCAAAGCAAAATCAGCGTGGTCAAGCCGAGAAACGTCAGCAGGCCCATGACATCGGTGACGCTGGTCAGCAGCAGGTTGCCGGACAGCGCCGGATCAAATCCGAGTTTGCGCAGTAACAGCGGAATACCGACGCCAGCGAGGCTCGCGATCAACAAGGTGATGAACAGCGCGCTGCCAATCACCAGACCCATCGTGGTGGTTTTCCACAGTGACACAATCAAGCCGAGCGCGACCGACAAGGTCAGTCCGATCAGCGCGCCGATGGCGAGTTCCTTGCCGATCAGCCAGCGATAGTTCGAACGCTCGATATGGCCGAGTGCGATACCGCGAATCGTCAGCGTTACCGCCTGATTGCCGGCGGCGCCACCCATGCTCGGTACCACGGTCAACAGTACCGCGACTGTCGCCAGATGTTCGAGTGTGCCTTCGAAAGCATTGTTGACGGTGGCCGCGAGCAGTGCGGTCAGCAAATTGATGCCGAGCCAGACCACCCGCCGGCGGGCCGATTTGACCACCGGACCAAAAGTGTCCTCGTGCTCGCCGAGACCGGCCATGTTTTTCAGCGAGCTGTCGGCTTCTTCCCGGATAACGTCAACGACGTCGTCGATGGTGATACGGCCGAGCAGCTTGCCGTCGTCATCGATCACCGCGGCTGACAGCAGGTCGCGCCGTTCGAACAGTTGCGCGACATCGGTGTCGTGCATGTCGACCGGAATGCGCAGCGCTTCTTCGTCGATCAGATCTTCGATCAATTCTTCCGGCTGGCTGGTGACCAGATCCGACAGCGACACCGTGCCGATGAATTGATCATCGGTATCGACCACGAACAGGGCATCGGTGGCATCCGGCAGATCGGCGCGCAGGCGCAGGTAGCGCAGCACCACTTCGACGCTGACATCCGGCCGCACCGTCACCGTGTCGGTGTTCATCAGGCCGCCGGCGGTATCTTCCGGATACGACAGCGCTTTCAACACCCGGGCACGGTTCTGCTCGTCCATTGACCGCAGCACTTCGCGGTACACGTCGTCCGGCAGATCGCCAAGGATGTCGGCGAGGTCATCGGTATCGAGCGAGCGGGTGGCTTCGGCCAGTTCCTGCGGCGCCATCCGGCCGAGGAAGATCGCCCGGATATCTTCGTCGAGGTGCTGCAGCACGTCGCCTTCGCGCGCGCTGTCGACCAGCTTCCAGATCAGATCACGGGTGCGTGGCGGCGTTGACGCCATCAGGTGGGCGACATCGGCCGCCGGAATTTCGTTGAGCAGGCGGCGGACGTGCACGTACATGCCACGCTGCAGCGCCGCGTTCAAACGGGCCAGCGTGCTCTGCATGCTTTCTTGTGCGATCGCTTCGGCCACGGCGGCTCCGGAGGGGCGCGTCAGTGGACGCGCGCAGCATTGTCAAAGGGTGTTGGCTCAGGCGGGCATAGAGTAGCCGAAATGGTGCAGAGCGGGAATGCAAATGCGGCGCGGGCGCGGCCAAGCGTGCTGACTGTGAGTGGCGGTGGCGCCGAGATGCGACAACTGTCGCGGCGCTGCGCGATCAATCCGGCAGCGGTGTCGTCAGCATTTGAATGCCCTGGCGACCGCCCTGCAGGGCAAAGCCGGCCAAGGTATCGAGATCGGCATCCGGATGATTGAGCACTTGCTGCAGCATCGGATGATTGAGCCCGGTCAGCACTTTCAGCAGGAAGCGCGTCGCCAGCGTCGTGATGGCACCGGTCAGTGCCGGGCTGGCGTGATCGCACAGCAGCAACACGCCGGCGCCGGTGTCGAGTTGTTCCAGCCGCTGCTCCAGATGCGGTACCAAGACCTCTGCCGTCATTTCCACATTGATCATCAGTGCCATGGCATTGACTGCCAGTTCATCCGGGCCGCTGTCCAACTGCCGCAGCAATTGGGCCGCGCAGCCGTCGTGACTCATGATCAGAATGCCGATGCTCATGCCTGGGGTCTCGGTTCAGTTATTTGATGTCGCGGTGACGGACCTGGGTATGCGGCCGCTTTTGCCGGAAATGGGCGGCCAGTTGTTCGGCCACATAAACCGAGCGGTGCTGACCGCCGGTGCAGCCGATCGCCACGGTCAGGTAAGAGCGATTTTCCTGCTCGAACCGTGGCAGCCAGGTTTCGAGAAAAATCCGCACCTGCCAGATAAACTCGCCGACTCGGGGCTGCTGCTCGAAAAAGGCAATGACCGGCTCATCGCGGCCGGAGTGCGGGCGCAGCAGCGGGTCCCAGTGCGGATTGGCCAGACAGCGGGCGTCGAAGACATAGTCAGCGTCGATCGGCACGCCGTTCTTGTAGCCAAACGACTCGAACAGAATGTCCAGCCGCGCGCCTTCCCGGCCGAGCACCCGATCGAGCACCAGCTCACGCAGCTTGTTGCTGGACAGTGTGGTGGTGTCGATCAGCAAATCGGCGCGCGACGCGATGGGGCTCAGCAGCTCGCGTTCGCGGGCAATGGCTTCATTGAGCGACAGACCGGCGTGGGTCAGCGGATGCCGACGGCGGGTTTCGCTGAAGCGTTTCAGCAGGGTGCTTTCTTCGGCGTCGGTGAAAATGACCAGCGGTCGGCTGGCTTGGTCGAGCAGTTGCTCGTAGACCTGATCAAACTGGGCCAGCTCTTCCAGCTGGTTGCGGGCATCGATGGAAAAGGCGAGCTCGGCGTGTTCGTGCCGGACTTTCTGCACCAGGGTCGGGATCAGGCTGACCGGAATATTGTCGACGCAGTAATAGCCCTGATCTTCCAGCGCGCGCAGCGCCACCGATTTGCCGGAACCAGAGCGACCACTGAGCAGAACCAGAGCCATGAGCCATGCAATTTCAGAGCGGGGGAGTGGCAAAAGCTTAGCACGGACGTCCGGTCAAACTGGTGAAATTTGCCGCAAAAGGCGGTGTGACCGGCTCACGTGAAAGGGAATAAAAAAAGGAGCCGGGTCGGCTCCTTTTTTCTACTGAAATCACCTTTCATCATGAAAACAAGGACTTGAGGCGTGGGGCTCAATGGCCGCGCAGCATTTCCTTGTGCTTTTTGACCTGACGGTCGAGTTTGTCCATCAGCAAATCAATGGCGGCATACATGTCGCCGTCTTCACAGTCAGCGAAGATTTCGCCGCCGTTGACGTGCAGTTTGGCTTCGGCTTTCTGACGCAGTTTTTCCACACTCAGAATGACATGGACGTTATTGATGTGATCAAAATGGCGGTTTAGCCGCTCGAATTTGTCATTGACGAAGCTGCGCAGAGCGTCAGTGATCTCGACATGGTGGCCGGTCAGGTTGATTTGCATAGTGGCTTCCTCTTTCGGCGCCAGATCAAAGGTCGTCGCTGGCAGCGGCGGTTCCCTCATCATGGCTGCACTTACAACATGGTGCATGGTGGCCGGCTTTTCAAGCTGGTCCCGTTGACACCGGTCAAACCCGGTTCTGCTTTCCCACCCCAACGCCAGCCAACCTTGCCGCGCCTGGTGTGGAACCTATTTCTGGAGTGTCGCTCCAGACCCTCTTTTCTGAGTCGCTACTCAGACTCGCTTGCTAAACACTTGTTGCCTGACCAATACGTCGGTCGGGCTCAGCCCAGCGTCTTGCGTTCGCTGGATGGCGGTATGGACATGGCTTCGCGGTACTTCGCGACCGTGCGCCGTGCCACGACAATGCCGTCCTTCGCCAGAATCTGGGCAATTTGACTGTCACTCAGGGGTTTGTTGGCCTCCTCAGAATCGATCAGTTTGCGGATACGGGCGCGGATGGCGGTGCTCGAAGCTTCGCCGCCGGCGGTGGTTGCCAGATGGCTGGAGAAAAAATATTTCAGTTCAAAAATGCCGCGTGGGGTGTGCATGTATTTCTGGGTGGTCACCCGCGAAATGGTCGACTCGTGCATGCCAAGCAGCTCGGCGATATCGGCCAGCACCATCGGTTTCATCGCTTCTTCGCCATGCTCGAAGAAACCAATCTGCTGCTCGACGATCGAGGTCGCGACTTTCAGCAGCGTCTCGTTGCGGCTTTGCAGGCTCTTGATGAACCATTTGGCTTCCTGCAGATGGTTGCGCAAGAAGCTGTTGTCGGCGGCGGTGCGGGTGCGCTGGATGAGGCTGGCGTAACTGGAGTTGATTCGCAGCCGTGGCGCAATTTCCGGATTCAGCTCCACCGTCCAGCGATTGCGTTTCTTGCTGACAATGACATCCGGGGTGACGTATTCGGCAGCGTTCTGGGTCATCGCGCTACCGGGCCGCGGATTCAACCGCTGTATCGCGGCAATGGCGTCACGCAGCTGATCTTCGCTGAGCCGGGTTTTCCGCATCAGGGTTTTGAAATCGCGCGCGGCCAGCAACGGCAAATAGTCGCGGACGATCAGCTCAGCTTGGCTTATCCGATCATTGCCGTTGCGGGCCTGCCGCAGCTGCAACAGCAGACACTCGCGCAAATCGCGGGCAGCGACCCCAGGCGGATCAAATTGCTGCAGGCGCCGCAGCACGGCTTCGACTTCGTCCAGATCGAGATTGCCTTCTTCATTCAGGCTTTCGTAGAGATCCGGGCAGCTGGTGCGCAAATAGCCGTCGTCATCAATGGCGTCGATAATGGCTTCGGCGATCGCGCGATCGGTGTCGCTGAACGGGGTCAGATTCAGTTGCCAGCGCAAATGGTCATGCAGACTTTCCCGGGTCTCGCCCTGGAATTCGTAATCGTCATCGCCTTCCCGATTGCCGCTGCCACCGGCAGGCGAACTGAAGTCCCAATCTTCCCACTGGGCATCGACCGGCAATTCCGCATTCAGATCTTGCTGTTGCAAAGCTTCGCTGGTGTCAGGTGTGTGCTCGTCAGCCCCCAATTCACGATCAGCTTCGCTACCGCTGGCGCTGCTGGAAAATTCCGGCTCGCCAAAGTCGCTCTCGCCGGCGCGGCTGTCGGCATAGTCCGAATCGGCATAATTGCTGTCGGAAAAGTCGGTACCGCTGAATTCGGCCTCGCTGTCAGCGCGATCGGCGGCGCTTTCATTCTGATCGCGTTCGCTGGCTTGTTCTTGCTCGACCGCCTCGAAGCCGTCGTCGGCTTCGTCACCCGGCTCACTGACTTCGAGCATGGGATTGGAGTCCAGCGCCTGCTGGATTTCGGTCTGCAACTCCAGACTGGACAGCTGCAACAGCTTGATCGCCTGCTGCAATTGCGGCGTCATCGTAAGCTGTTGGCTGATGCGTAGTTGGAGTGAGGGTTTCATTCTTCTGGTTTGACTACCATGTCAGTGCCGTCTGTGGTCGCGGCGCCCTTAACTTCACTATAAACCAATCTGCAGAATCTGATCGGCTTACAGCGTGAAATGTTCTCCCAGATACACTTGCCGGACCTGCTGGTTGGCCAGAATCGCTTCCGGTGCGCCATCGGCAATCAGTCGGCCTTCGCTGACAATGTACGCGCGTTCACAAACCGTCAAGGTTTCACGGACATTGTGATCGGTAATCAGAATGCCGAGGCCCCGATCGCGCAGGTGCTGGATGATGCGCTTGATTTCCAGCACCGAGATCGGGTCGACACCGGCGAACGGTTCGTCAAGCAAAATGAAGCGCGGCTCGGCGGCCAGCGCCCGGGCAATTTCGACGCGGCGGCGTTCACCGCCCGATAATGCCATGCCCAGACTTTTGCGCAAATGTCCGATGTGAAACTCGTCCAGCAAGGCCTCCAGCTTCTGCTGCCTATCCGCATCGGTCAATGCCGGATTCAGTTCCAGAATGCCGAGAATATTGTCGGCTACGCTGAGCTTGCGAAACACCGAGGCTTCCTGCGGCAAATAGCCAATGCCCTTGCGCGCGCGCACATGCATCGGCTCGCCGGACAAGTCCTCGTCGTCAATCTGGATGCTGCCGGCATCGGCATTGACCAGACCGATGATCATGTAGAACGAGGTGGTTTTACCGGCCCCGTTTGGCCCCAGCAAACCGACGATTTCGCCTTGACGAACCGTCAGTGAAACATCTTTGACAACTTGTCGGCCTTTGTAAGCTTTGGCCAAATGCTGCACCAGTAGCGTACTGCTCACGGGTTATCCTTTTTCGGTTGATCCTTTGTCGCAGTGTCGGTTTTTGGCGCGACATTTTCCTGCACCCGGGTGATCTTGACCTGCTCGCCATCACGTTTGGGCGCGGTGGTCAGTTTGCGCTGGCCATCGTATTCAATGACGCTGTGCTCGAAGGTGGTCTTGCCCTGAATCAGCTTGGCACTGCCTTCAAGGTAGAGATATTCCTTGCTGCCCAGATAGCGCAGCTGATTGGCTTGGCCCTCAATCGGCTGGGCATCGCCTTCGCGCCGGCTGAAAATCGCCGGATTGCCGGTTGCGGCCAGATCATTCAATTGATCGCCGGTTTCGGTCAGCTGAATTTGCGCCGCTTGCAGGCGCATTTCGCGGTTGGTTTTGGCATCGCGCTGTATCAGTGAGGCGTCGCCGCTCAGTTCAATGCGGCCGCTGTCGGTGTCGTAAAAAATTTCCCGCGCCCTGGCTTCCGATGTGGCGCCGGTGATCGGGTCGGTGTGTTCGAGAATGGCCGGCTCACCGCGAAACCGGCCGCTTTTCAAATTGCCGTTTTCGTGTTGGGTCGCCTGCATTTCATCGGCCCGGATCTGGACATTGTCCTGACTCAGCAGGGCGTTGCCGCGATAGAGGTATTCGCCGGTCTTGCCATCGAGTGAGGCGCTGTCGGCACGCAGATCGGTGCTGCTGGCAGCGACGCTCACGGCGGCGGCCAACAGGCTGTTGCCGATCAGGGCAAGGCCGCCAGTCAACACGGCGGCGCAGACTCGCTGCAGGTTAAGGCGTGGTTTTTTCATAATGTCCTTTGACATCCGCCAGCAGTTGCAGTTGCTCGGTGGCCAGATTGGCGTGCAGCCCGGTGGCACTCACACGGCCGTTGGGGCTGACAAAATTGATCCGCGCGGCGGTGTCGGCCGTGCGGGCATTCATGTCGACGGTCAGGGTATCGGTTTCCATCCGCAGCGCAGGTACACCATCGCTGCCGGCCCGGCTCAGGCTGACCTGCTTGTTCAGCGTCAACTGGTCGCTGCCAAGTTCAGCATCGGCGAACTCGGCAGCAACTTCCCAGGGCTTGCCATCGGCGCGCACCAGTTCGATCCGGGGCTGCTGAATTTGCGAACGTTTCTGATCCTGAAAATGGTCGATGCGCGGTGCGGTCAGCACGTGTGAAAGCTGCCCGGCACTATCGAAATGGCGGCTGACGATGCCTTCCATGTAGTAATCGCTGCGCGCTTCCTGCAGCGCTTCGGTCATCGCCGCCGTCGGCTGGTTTTTGCCGGCCTGTTCGCGATTGAGCACGGTCAGCACCACCAACGCGACCAGCAAGGTGCCGGCGCCAATGATGACGCCACGCCAGTTGAGCGCGATCACCTTGCGGGTGACCACCTCGACACTGGCGCGCGCCGGCGATTCGGTGGGCTTATCCCGATCTGCGGATTGGCTCATGCTTGATACTCGGCCAGCAGCGCGGGCCAGTGGCCCTGCGCCTGCAGCAACAGATCACAGACTTCGCGTACCGCGCCGGTGCCACCATCGGCACCGGTAACGAAATGGGCGTGGGCTTTCATGACCGGGTGGGCATCAGCCGGGGCGGCGGCCAGCCCGACTTGCGCAAACAGCGGCAGATCCGGCAAGTCGTCACCGATATGGGCGACTTGCTGTGGGCTCAACTGCAATTGATTCAGCAAATCCGCAAACGCGCCCCGCTTGTTGGCGTTGCCCTGATACACCCGCTTGATGTCGAGTTCGGCGGCGCGGCGCTCGACCAGCCGGGATTGGCGACCGGTAATCAGCGCGACTTCAATGCCAAATTTCTGTATCGCGCGCAATCCGAAACCGTCCTTGATGTTGAAGGCTTTCAGCTCTTCGCCGGCATTGCCGAGAATGACGCTGCCATCGGTCAGCACGCCGTCGACATCGCAGATCAGCAATTTGATGGCGCGGGCGCGGGCGAGTAACGGAGCGTCGATCATCGCTTACACCACCCCGGCTTTGAGCAAATCATGCATGTTCAGGGCGCCGACGACCCGGCCGTGATCATCGAGCACAACCAGTTGATTGATGGAGTGCTGTTCCATCAGCCGCATCGCTTCAGCGGCCAGCACGGTGGCTTTGGTGCTGCGGCCGCCCGGCGTCATCACGGCCTTGATCGGGGTTGCGTTGAAGTCGAGCGACTTGGCCAGCGTGCGGCGCAAATCGCCGTCAGTGAAAATGCCGAGCAGCTTGTCGTCGGCATCGACGATGGTGGTCATGCCGAGCCGTTTGCGTGACATCTCGAGCAGGGCGGCGCTGACCGTGGCGTCGGGGCCGACCTTGGGAATGTCGTTGCCGGTGTGCATCATTTGTTCAACGTGCAACAGCAGCCGCCGGCCCAGTGCGCCGGCCGGATGCGACAGCGCAAAATCTTCTGCGGTAAAGCCGCGGGCTTCCAGCAGCGCGACCGCCAGCGCATCGCCCATGGCCAGCGCGGCGGTGGTCGAGGCGGTCGGCGCCAGTCCAAGCGGGCAGGCTTCCTTGTCGACACTGACATTCAGGTGGACGTCGGCGGCTTTGGCCAGAGTCGAACCGGGCCGGCCGGTCAGCGCGACCAATGGCACGCCGCGCCGCTTGATGACCGGCAGCAGCATCAGGATTTCGTCGGTTTCGCCGGAGTTGGACAGGGCCAGAACCACGTCCTGGCCGGTGATCATGCCGAGATCGCCATGGCTGGCTTCGCCCGGGTGGACGAAAAATGCCGGGGTACCCGTCGAGGCGAGGGTGGCGGCGATTTTGCCGCCGACATGGCCCGATTTGCCCATTCCGAGCACCACGGTGCGGCCCTTGCAGGCCAGTAACAGGCTGCAGGCCTCGGCAAAACTGTCATCCAGCCGCTCGCGCAGGCGCTGGACGGCCTCCGCTTCAATCTCGAGAACAGCACGGCCGAGGGCCAGAAAGTCAGTGCGATTGGGCATGTCAGTCTTGTCTTGCCGGGAGCAGGGCATCCGGGCCTGGGCGCAGGCCTTATGCAAAAGCAGGGCCGTCAGTATATCAGCGCTCTCGCGACCGGTACCGGTTCAGGTGTGATTCAGCGCTGGCCGGCAGACTGGCCGCCGTTACCGCCAGCAAGGATTCCTTTTACAGTGGCCAAGAGCTCTGACCATAAAACGGGTAAAATACGCCGCTTTGCCGCCCCGGGCGGCGCTGAGACGACCATCACGGACATGACTTTGACGGCAGAAAACGCAACGGACAATCTGGTCGAGGTGCGCGGATTGCATTTCGCCCGCGGCGAGCGGGTCATTTACGACGGCATTGATCTCAACATTCAGCGCGGCAAAGTCACTGCCATCATGGGCCCGTCCGGTACCGGCAAAACCACTTTGCTGCGGCTGATCGGCGGGCAACTGAAGCCGAACGCCGGCAGCATTCGTTTCGACGGCACCGAGGTGCCGAGCCTGGGCAGACGCGAGTTGTTCCAGCTGCGCCGGCGCATGGGCATGCTGTTTCAAAGTGGCGCCTTGTTCACCGACATGACGGTGTTCGAGAACGTTGCGTTTCCGGTGCGTGAACATTTGCATTTGCCGGAAACGGTGCTGCGCGCGCTGGTGCTGATGAAGCTGGAAGCGGTTGGTTTGCGCGGCGCCCGCGATCTGATGCCATCGGAGTTGTCCGGCGGCATGGCACGCCGTGTCGCTCTGGCCCGCGCCATCGTGATGGACCCGGCCATGATCATGTACGACGAACCGTTCACCGGTCAGGATCCGATCTCGATGGGGGTGCTGCTGCAACTGATTCGTCTGCTCAATGACGCGCTGGGTTTGACTTCCGTGATCGTGTCGCACGATGTCGATGAAGTGTGCTCCATCGCCGATTACGCCTACATCATTTCCAATGGCCACATCGTCAGCCACGGCACGCCGCAAGAACTCGGCCGTAGCAACAATCCGCGGGTCAGCCAGTTCATGCAGGGTTTGCCGGACGGTCCGGTGCCTTTCCATTTTCCTGCTCGCGCCTATGGCGACGATTTGCTGGAGGTCGCGGCGTGATCCCGAGTTACGGAATAAGCACCAAATTGAGACAACTCGGCGCTGGCACCATCGAAATGGTGGCAACGAGCGGCCGCGCCAGCATTGTGCTCGGGCGGGCGTTTGTCGGTTCATTCAACATTCGCCGCGGTGCGTCGCTGCTGACCAAGCAGCTGTATCAGGTCGGCGTGCTGAGTCTGGCCATCATTGTGGTGTCGGGTCTGTTCATCGGCATGGTGCTTGGTCTGCAGGGCTACACCATTCTGGTCAAGTACGGTGCCGATGCCAGTCTCGGCCCGATGGTGGCACTGAGTCTGGTGCGCGAGCTCGGGCCGGTGGTGGCCGCGCTGTTGTTCGCCGGCCGTGCCGGTTCGGCGCTGACTGCCGAAATTGGTTTGATGAAAGCAACCGAGCAGTTGTCCGGCATGGAGATGATGGCGGTGGACCCGCTGCATCGCGTCGTGGCGCCGCGGCTTTGGGCCGGCTTGATTGCGCTACCGCTGCTGACCGCGATTTTCAACGTGGTTGGTGTCTACGGCGGCTATCTGGTCGGCGTCGAATGGCTTGGCGCAGATTCCGGCGGGTTCTGGTCAGCGATGCAATCTGCGGTGGATTTCAACGACGACATCATCAACGGCGGTATCAAGAGCGTGGTGTTTGCGTTTGTCGTGACCTGGATCGCGGTGTTCCGCGGCTATGATTGCGTACCGACCTCGGAAGGGATTGCGCGCGCTACCACGCAGACCGTGGTGCATTCGTCACTGGCCGTGCTGGGGCTGGATTTTGTGTTGACGGCTTTGATGTTTGGCGAGATTGGTTAATGCTCGGCGAGAGCGATTCAAGATTCGGAGAGATGGGTTAATGGATATGCGTCGGATAGAAATTCTGGTGGGTGTGTTTGTGGTGGCGGGATTGGCTGCCATGCTGGCGCTGGCGTTGAAAATCAGCAGCATCAACCGGATGACCGGTGACACCACTTATCGGGTTTATGCCAAGTTTGAAAACATTGGCGGCTTGAAAGTTCGCTCGCCGGTCAAGGTCGGCGGCGTTGTGGTGGGTCGCATTGCGACCATCCGGCTGGATCAACAAAGTCTGACCCCGGTGGTGGAAATGGCCATCAGCACGGAGTACAGCCAATTCCCGATCGATACCTCGGCCAAAATCAATACGGCAGGTTTGCTCGGTGAGCAATACATTGCGTTATCACCGGGCGGTGAGGACAACATTCTGCACGATGGCGACAGCGTCACCGAAACCCAATCGGCACTGGTGCTTGAAGAGTTGATCAGCAAATACCTGTTTGCTGACAAGAAGCCGGAATGAGCGAACGGTCTCCGTCATTGAATGCACATTGAGCGGTAAATAAGGGATACCCACCATGTTGAAGAAACTATTTGCTGTCATGATCTTGCTGTCGGCGCCGTTGCTGGCGACATCGGCCAACGCCGGGCAAACACCGGATGCCGTCATCCGCTCGGCAACCGATGCCATGACCACACGGCTGACCGCTGACAAGGCCAAGATCGCCGCCAACTCTGCCCATGTCGAAGCGATTGTCCGCGAGCTGGTGTTGCCACACGTCGATTCCGATGCCGTCGCCCGCCGGGTGCTGGCCAAGCACTGGAAAGGCGCAACCGAAGATCAGCAGAAGCGTTTCACCAATGAGTTTCAGGCCTATCTGGTCCGCTTCTATGCCAAGGCGTTCGCCAACTATGATGGCGAGAAAATCAATATCGTCGGCACGCCGGAACTGGATGAGCGCGGCAACGCCACCGTCAAAACCGAAATCCTGCGCAAGAATGGTCAGCCGATTCCGGTGGCTTACCGGATGGCGCCTGCCGACGACAGCTGGAAAATGTACGACGTGGTCATTGAAGGCATCAGCCTGGTGCAGAGCAAGCGTGATGAGTTTGGCCCGCTGATCACCAGCAAAGGTCTCGACAAGGTCATCGCCGATCTGGCCGGCGTCAATGCGACCGCCAATACTGGAGCTGCGCAGTGACCCTGACGGAAGTGAAGCCTGGCCATTGGTCGGCAGTCGGTGAGCTGACCTTCACCACGTCGGGCGATGCCTGGCAGCCGTTGCAGGATTGTTTGTCGGCGAACGCTGCCGGCCTGCAGCTGGATGTCGCCGGTTTGACTCGGGTCGACAGTGCCGGATTGGCTACCTTGGTGGCGTGGCTCGCCATCGCGAAGAATCGTCAGATTGGCGTGCAGATTGCCGGCGCGACCGAGCAGTTGTTGCAGCTCGCCCGGGTCAGCGGTGTTGATACCGTGCTACCGTTGCAGTGGCAAACCGCGACAGCCGCGACAGCCGCGACGGCCGCGACGGCCTGATCGCGCAGGCGGCCGGCAACGAAATGGCACTACCCACGAACAGTTGAGGATGCATCATGGCGGTTACCGTTGAAGCGCTCAGTGCGCGCTTGCAACAGGCATTTGTCGGCGACAAGGTTGACGTCACCGGCGATGGTTACCACTTCCAGGTCACCATTGTCAGCAGCCGCTTTACCGGCTTGCGGGCGGTGCAAAAACAGCAACACGTTTACGCGGCCGTTCAGGATTGGATTGCCAGCGGTGAGTTGCATGCATTGAGCATGCGCACCTTCACGCCAGAGGAATGGTCCACTAACGGCAACAACGCCGGCTGATCACAGTTCGACTGGAACCCTCATGCAAAAATTGTTGATTGATGGCGGCATCCCCTTGCATGGGGATGTTCGCATTTCTGGCGCCAAGAATGCGGCGTTGCCGATTCTGTTCGCGACCATTCTGGCCGATGCTGAAGTGACGCTGGCCAATGTCCCGCATTTGAACGACATCACCACGACCATTGCCCTGCTCAGCCGACTGGGCTTGAAGATCACGGTCGATGAAAAAATGACGGTCACCGTCGATGGGCGCCATATCGATCATTTCGAAGCGCCGTATGAATTGGTCAAAACCATGCGCGCCTCCGTGCTGTGCCTGGGCCCACTGCTGGCCCGGTTTGGTCAGGCCGATGTCTCGCTGCCGGGCGGCTGCGCCATTGGTGCCCGGCCGGTCAATTTGCATATTCATGGCTTGCAGCAAATGGGCGCTGACATTGTGGTCGAAGCGGGCTTCATTCGCGCCCGCAGCAATGGCCGCTTGAAAGGCGCGCACGTGTTTTTTGATCTGGTCAGCGTTGGCGCCACCGAAAACATTCTGATGGCGGCAACCCTGGCCGATGGCACGACGATTATTGAAAACGCGGCGCGCGAACCGGAAGTGGTCGATCTGGCCAATTGCCTGATCGCCATGGGCGCCAAAATTGAAGGCGCCGGCACGCCGACGATTACCGTACATGGCGTCGAGCGCTTGCATGGCTGCGAGCATTCGATTCAGCCTGATCGCATCGAAACCGGCACTTATCTGGTGGCCGCGGCCATGACCGGCGGCAAGGTCCGTTGTACCCATACCGATGCCCACATTCTCGATGCCGTGCTGCAAAAGCTGAAAGAGACTGGCGCCAAAATTGAAACCGGTGCGGACTGGATCGAGCTCGACATGCAGGGTAAGCGGCCGAAAGCCGTCAACCTGTCGACGCAACCCTATCCGGGCTTTCCGACGGACATGCAGGCGCAGTTCTGTGCACTCAATGCGATTGCCGACGGCGCGGCCACCATCACCGAAACGATCTTCGAAAATCGCTTCATGCATGTGATGGAAATGCAGCGGATGGGCGGGCATTTTGATGTCCAGGGCCATACGGTTGTGGTGCACGGTTCGGAGTCGTTGACCGGCGCTGAAGTCATGGCTACCGATCTGCGCGCGTCGGCCTCACTGGTACTGGCCGCGCTGGTCGCCAACGGCGAAACCACGATCGACCGGATTTACCATATCGATCGCGGCTATGAGTGCATCGAGGAAAAATTGCAGGGCTTGGGCGCGCGCATTCGCCGGGTCAGTTGATTGGCCGGTATTGCCGCAATCAAATCGCTGCAGACGAGTCACCGGTAAATAGGTTGCAGTAAAAAAAGGCCCGCATTGCGGGCCTTTTTGTTTGCCATCACACGGCAAGCCGATCAGGGCCGAGCGGGCTTTTCATCCGGCTTTGCTAGCTCCGGACTGCGCTCGCTGACCGCTACCGCAAATTCTTTCATTTCGCTGCCGCGCCAGACCCGCAACTGCACGGTATTGCCCGGCGTGGTGTCGGCAATGCGCCGCAGCAGATCGGTCACGCCGCCGATCAGCTCACCATTGAAATGCGTGATCCAGTCGCCGGGCTGCAAGCCGGCGGCAGCGGCGCTGCCATTGGGATCCACGCTGTCGATGCGCACGGCATTGAGGAATTTGTTGTCACTGTCGTCGCTGCGGATTTCATTGGCCGAGCCACTGCCAACAAAGCCGATCGAGCCGCGCACCACCCGGCCATGTGTCAGGATTTGATCAACGATTTTGATGACATAGTCGCTCGGAATGGCAAAGCCGATGCCCTGCACGCCAAGCTGCGCCGGTAACACTTCCGAGTTGATGCCCACCCATTCGCCACGGGCATTGACCAGTGCGCCGCCGCTGTTGCCGCGATTGATCGCGGCATCGGTTTGAATCAAGCGGATAAAGCCGCGCTCCAGTCGCTCGGTCGCGCTGACAATACCAATGGTCACGGTTTGGCCAAGCAGGAACGGATAACCAATGGCGAGCACGACATCGCCAACGCGCGCCGGCGCTTTCGGATTGGCAATCGCTTGCAGCTTGTCGGCGTTGACGCGCAGCAGTGCCAGGTCGGTCGCGGGATCAGTGCCGACCACATCGGCGCGCAAGGTGCGGCCATCGCGCAGTTCCACTGCGATGGCTTCCGCCTGTCGAACAACGTGATAGTTGGTGATGATGAGACCGTCTTCGCGCCAGATAACGCCGGAGCCAAGTCCGACGGAAACACGGCTGTTGCCTTCCTGCGGTTTGCTGGCGATGGCGGTGCGAATACTGACCACGGATGGCGCTGCCGCGGCGACCGCGTCGGCATAACTGAACGGTGTGCGTGCGGGTATCGCCACCGGTTTGACCGGCGCCGCTGCGACAGCGGGTTGTTGCCATTGTCGCCACTGCTGCTGCAACAGCAGCGTCAAGGCGGCGGCCAGTAACCCGGCCAGCATTGCCGCCAGCAGCATACGCAACCACGCCGCCATCTTTGATCCCCGTTATTTTTGGGCCAGGTCATTTTTTCTGGCCAGATGATGCTCCGTGGCCGTGCCAACACTGTAGCACGGCCGCCGGGGCCGGCAGCAGTCCCTCGCTGCCACGGCAGGCGCTCGCAGGCTTACTTGACGATCACCATATAACTGGCGTCATCACGGACGATGTTCAGTGGTAACACCCGCTGGCCATCGGCGAGTTTTTTCAGATCATCGAGGTTGTCGACCGCGTAGCGGCCAATGCCGACGATGACATCGCCGGCGCTGATGCCAAAACTGGCCAGCCGCGCGCGTTTCTGCAGCTCGACAATTTCGACGCCGGCTGGCTCGCCGCGCTGTTGCCGATTACGCAGCACCACGCCTTCCAGCAGCGGATGGATTTTGCTGCCGTCAGTGCGCGCCGACAATTGACTGGACAGTTTCGCTTGCACCGTCAGCTTGCGGTTGTCGCGCAGCACATCGAGACTGACTGTGCTGTCGGCAGGCAACAGACCCAGTTGGTTGAACAAGTCGGCGCGGTTACGCACCGGTTTGCCATTGAGCGCGGTGATGATGTCGTAGGTCTTGATGCCGGCCCGGTCCGCTGGCGTCCGTTCACTGACTTCGGTAACGATGACTCCGGTGGTCTGGGTAATGCCCAGCGCTTCAGCAAGCTCCTTGCTCATGTCGTTGCCGCTGAAGCCAAGCGCGCCACGGCGAACTTCACCATGCTGCACCAACTGCTGCTCGATGCCGACCGCAAGGTTGATTGGAATCGCAAAGCCGATGCCGATATTGCCGCTGCCACCGGGCGAGACAATGGCGGTATTGATGCCGACCAGTTCGCCGCGCAAATTGACCAGCGCGCCACCCGAGTTGCCCGGATTAATCGCGGCGTCGGTCTGGATGAAGTTTTCGTATTGCTCGATGCCAAGGCCCTGCCGGCCAAGCGCGCTGACGATGCCGCTGGTGACGCTGTGACCGAGGCTGAACGGGTTGCCAATCGCCACAACAAAATCGCCGACGCGCAATTTGTCGGAATCGGCCAGCGGCACTGCCGTCAGATTTTTCGGTTCGACTTTCAATACCGCGACATCGGTGTCGTCATCGCTACCGATCAGGCTCGCTTTCAGTTCGCGTCCGTCAAACAGGGTGACGGTGATTTCATCGGCATTGGCAATCACGTGATGGTTGGTCAGCACCAGACCTTTCTGGGCATCGACAATGACGCCGGAGCCGAGGCTGCTGATTTTCCGTGGCGGTCGCTTGTACAGGCGGCCAAAAAACGGATCGCGCAGCACCGGGCTTTCGATGGTGGCGCTGGTGGCGATATTGACCACGGCCGGACTGACTTTCTCCAGCATTGGCGCCAGGCTGGGCAGCGGCTGGCTGTCGACGGCCACCGGCAGTCCGGCGGCGCCGACCGGGGAAATGGCAACGCCAGACATGGCTCCCAGGCTGAGCAGACTGAGCAGGAAAGGGCTGAGCCAACGCATGACAACTCCTGTATGGGCGGCAATCAAGGAAACGAATGGTTCGGCAGAAGAAACCGGGCATGGCACCGGAGACGGCAGGCGCATCGCCGGTTCAAATGCCGTGCGAAAGTGGGGCTGGTCGCCGGCAGTTCAAGACCGACAAAGCCGGCAAGGGTTCCGAAAGACAACGGGACGGGCAACAAAAGCGGCGGTGAATCGGAGAAACGGAACGACAGGCCGGCGAAAACAAAGACTGGGGAAATGCTGGCTGGGGAAAATACCGGCCCAGAAACGACTCAGCCTGAAATCCGGTCGGGATTTCAGGCTGAGTCTGACAGTTCAACGTTGGCGCCAGTGCTCAGGCGTATGAGTGCTCGTCAAAGCCGGTGCTGCGCCGTGGTGCCGGGTAATCTTTTGGCGCTTCCAAGATGCTTTGATCCGGTAGCGGACAGGCCGCTGCCGACGCCAGCGACGGGCCACCGCTTCCCGCCCAGCTGCCGGCCAATCGGGCCGACCATTCCGGACTGCTGGCCGAACTGTTGGCGGATTCCGCGGTGGCGCTGCGAATTGCGAGCACCGGCGTCGAGGCTTTGCTCGGCAAGGGCTTGCTTGCTTGCGCGATGGCCGGATTGGGGCCGGTCAGGTTGGCGGCAAATTGCTCGGCGCCGCTGCGCAAGGTGGCCTGCAGATCGCGATAGGCACCCGAGACGCGATCCAGCTCGCCCTGCATGTCGCCGACAAACCGCGACATTTGCTCCTGATGACGGCTCAACTCCAGTTGCTTGTTTTCCAGCGCACGTTGCAAACGGGCGAGGGCTCGACCGCCGGGCGAGGTTCGCCGACCGAGCAGAAAACCAACAATCCCCATGACAACCGCAATCACTAACAACCAGCGCAGGTCCATGATCCACCTCTTTTTCGAACGTCAGCGCACTCCGTGCACTTCTGTGATGGAGTATAGAAGGCCTTGCTGAATTTTTCGTGACTGCAAGATGGCAATTTGCCGTGCTGGGCGAGCGCTTTCTGCTGTGCGAAAATCGCCATCCACCTTGCCAGCCAGTGACCCTGCTTTGACCGCTCCCAGTGAAACACTGCACCTGATCGACGGTCCTTCCGGACCAATCGAGCTGCGCCTGCTGCTGCCGGAAGGCGCGCCGCGGCGACTTGCCGTGGTGTGCCATCCGCATCCCTTGCACGGCGGTACGATGGACAACAAAGTGGTCTATACGCTGAGCCGGTTCATGGCGGCACGTGGCGCGCTGACGGTGCGGTTCAATTTTCGTGGCATCGGCAAAAGTGCCGGCACGTTTGATCACGGCATTGGCGAGCAAGCGGATCTGGATGCCGTCACCGCCTGGTTACGTCAGCAGCACGAAGGGACCCTGCCGTTATGGCTGGCCGGTTTTTCCTTTGGCTCCTTTGTCGCGGCCATCAGCGCCAACCGACTGCAGGCCGAGCAACTGGTCAGCATTGCGCCGCCGGTGCAGCGGTTCGATTTTTCCCGGCATGCGCTGCCGACCTGTCCGTGGCTCATCGTCATGGGCGATGCCGATGAAGTGGTCGAGCCGCAAGCGGTATTTGACTGGGCGGCCGGTTTGCCCGGCTCTGCCCGACTGGTGAAGATGGCCGGCGCCGGCCATTATTTCCACGGTCGCCTGATCGAGCTGCGTGAGCAATTGGAGCAGGCGTTGCCAACGTGAGTGCGGGGCTGTCGCCGGCCGAGTAGGGCAGGCCGTAGCAATACCGAGGCGGCATCCTTAACTTGGTTGCCCACCATGCCGCTGTTACAACAACCCGATCACGGCTACATGATCACAGCGACGCGCTCACAACACCACAATCACAATATTCTTATCACAACGGCAAGCAGATCCTGATGGCTCAAAGTCCCCTGTTGCAGCGCTACCGAGATGATGTCGCCAGCGGCCGTCGTCAGCAGGATGGCGCGCAAGAAAAAGCACTGCAAACCTTGGCCAGTGTGCAAAAGGATCTGCTGCGTCAGCAAAACAGCAGTCCCGGTTTGTGGCAGCGTCTGTTGGCGCGCAAGCCGGCGCCGGTTCGCGGCCTTTATATGTGGGGTGGCGTTGGCCGCGGCAAAACCTATTTGATGGATCTGTTTTTCGAAACGCTGCCGTTCGAACACAAGCAGCGGCTGCATTTCCACCGCTTCATGCACTGGCTGCATGGCGAGCTCAAACGCCGCAAAGGCGAGGCCAATCCGTTGGCGGCAATTGGTGCCGAGTTGGCGGGTAAAACCCGGGTGCTCTGTTTTGACGAGTTTTTTGTCACCGACATCGGCGATGCGATGCTGTTGGCCGGCCTGCTGGAAAGCGTGTTCAGTCAGGGCCTGACGCTGGTGGCAACGTCGAACATTCCGCCGCAGGATCTGTACCGCAACGGCCTGGCCCGCGACAATTTTCTGCCAGCCATCGCGCTCATTGAGCAACATTGCCAAGTCATGAATGTTGATGGCGGCACCGATTACCGCCTGCGCGATCTGCAGCAGCACGGGGTGTACCTGTGCCCGGACGACAGCGCCGCCGAAGCAGTATTGCAGCAGCGCTTCCAAAGCCTGTGCGGGCACGAATATCGGACCGAGCCGCTGGTCATCAATGACCGCGCGATTCACGCCCGGCGCTGGGGTGAGGGCGTGGCTTGGTTTGATTTTGCGGCGCTGTGCGAAAGCGCCCGGGCGCAAGCGGATTACATCGAACTGGCCCGCTTGTTCCATACCGTGCTGGTCTCGCAGGTGCCGGCGCTGGCGGCCGGCAAGGATGATGCGGCCCGCCGATTCATTTCGCTGGTCGACGAGTTCTATGAGCGCCGGGTCAAGCTGACCTTGGCGGCGGCGGTACCGCTGGAGCGCATTTACGGCGGCGACCTGCTGGCCTTCCCGTTTGAGCGGACCCGGTCGCGGCTGCAGGAAATGCAGACGGCGGCCTACCTGTCGGCGGCCCATTTGCCCTGAACCAGCAAATTTCACCTCGAAATCGGCTGTCCGATTCGCTGGACCGGAACGCCCTTGCTAGAATCTTGGTGCCACTCACCACCACCGGCCTCGACCGGAGAGCTCGTCTGTCATGAAAAGCCTTGTACGCCTGATGTTCGCGATAGCCTGGTTACTGACCGGGACTGTGGCGATTGCCGCGGAAGAGGACTACCAGCGCGCGCTGAAACTGGTTCAGCAAGGCCAGATCCGGGCCGCCCAGCAGCCGCTCGAGGCCTATGTAAAAGAGGCGCCGCAGGATGTCCGGGGCCGCTTTCTGCAGGGCGTGCTGCTGATCCAGCTCGGCAAACTGACCGAGGCGACCCGGCTGTATCAGGATTTGATCGAAGAATTCCCGCAATACCCGGAGCCGTTCAACAACCTGGCCGTGCTGTACGGCATGCAGGGCCAATACGACAAGGCCCGGGCCGTGCTGGAAATGGCCCTGCACACCCACCCGAGCTATGCGGTGGCCTATGAAAACCTCGGCGATGTCTATTCCCGGATGGCGTCGCAGGCCTATGAAAAAGCCCTGCAGATGGACAACAAGAAGCCGGCCGGGCAGCCAAACCTGAAACTGCTGAACGAGCTGCGTGGCGCGCCGGAACCGGTACGAGTGGCCGTCAGCAAGCCGGCAGACGTCAGCAAACCGGCTGACAAAGCGACGGAAAGCCAGAAACCAGCCGATGCCGGCAAGTCAGCCGAACCGGTCGCCGACAGCAGCAAGCCGTTGCAACCAGACGTTGAGGCCGCGCTGAAAGCGGTCAGCGACTGGGCTGCCGCCTGGTCGCGCAACGATGTCGAAGCCTATCTGGCCGCCTATGCACCGGATTTCCAGCCAGCAGACGGTTCCAGCCGTGAGCAATGGGCCGAGCAGCGCAGTCAGCGCATCGCCAAGCCACGCCGAATCGCGGTGTCGGTGCTGCAACCGAGTGTCCGGCCGCTCGACGACGGCCGCATGCAAGTGAGCTTCCGGCAGCAATATCGCTCCGGCAAGCTGGAAGAAGTGGGCAACAAGACCCTGATACTGGTAAAAAGCGCAGACCGTTGGCTGATACAACAAGAACGAACAGGTAACTGATGCGTTGTAAATCTGGTTCTGGGCTACCCGTGCTGCTAGCCGGCGTGCTGCTGTCTGCGCCGTTTTTCCCGTCGTTGACGCAAGCGCTCGAGCGTATTGATCAACCCACCCCGCCAACCCCGTCGGTTGAGACCCTGTTGCTGGAGCCGCTGCGCAAATTGCAGGCTGGTGGCGATCTCAGCACGGCCATTGCCGATGTTGATCGGGTCATTGCCCGCTACCCCAATTTCCGTCTGGCACATCTCATCAAGGGCGATTTGTTGCTGGCACATCGGCAGCCGCTGGATGCCATCGGTAGCGGCGCCCCAGCTGCGGCGCCGCTGCAGGATCTGCGTGAAGAGGCCATGGCCCGGCTGATTCGGCAAGCCACCGAGCGGCCGCAGGATCAGGTGCCGAAATATCTGCTGCAACTGACACCGGAACAGCGTCACGCGCTGGTTATCGATATCGATCACGCCACTCTGTATGTGTTTGAAAATCGCGACGGCGTGCCGGTGTATGTCAATGACTACTATGTCAGTCACGGCAAGAACGGTGCTGACAAAGTGAAGGAAGGTGACAAGCGTACGCCGCTTGGCGTCTATCAAATCACCCGGGAATTATCGAAACAAAAATTGCCGGATTTTTACGGCGCCGGCGCGTTTCCGCTGAGTTATCCCAACGAATGGGACAAGCGGGAAAAACGCCAGGGGCACGGCATCTGGCTGCATGGCACGCCGAGCAATACCTACAGCCGGCCGCCGCGCGCCAGTGATGGCTGCGTGGTGCTGGCCAATCCGGATTTCGAGGCGCTGGCAAAATATGTCGATATCGGCAGCACGCCGGTCATCATTGCCCCGCATATCGAATGGACCGACAGCACCGGCCGCGAGCAACTGCGCAGCGAATTGCTGAGTAGCGTCGAAGACTGGCGCGCTGACTGGCAGAGCCGCGATATCGATCGCTACCTGAGTCATTACGGCAGCGAGTTCTCTGACGGCAAGCAAAACCTGGCCAACTGGGCCGGGCGCAAACGTCAGGTCAACGACAGCAAGACCTGGGTCGAGGTGGGTTTGCGCGATGTCAGCGTCTTTCTGCAGCCGGGTCGGGACGATTTGGCCGTGGTCAATTTCGAGCAGGATTACCGCAGCAACAATCTCAGCAACACGATGCGCAAACAGCAGTACTGGCAGCGCGAGAACGGTGCCTGGCGGATCGTGTTCGAGGGCTGATGCCCGGCCGCGCTCAAGCCCGGGGCGATATCGGCAGCAAAACAAACGGCGCCCGCAGGCGCCGTTTGTTTCAGGAACGGGTTGCCGATTAGGCGACCATTTCCTTCATCTTCTTCAACGGACGAATTTTCAGCACGGTCTTGGCCGGCTTGGCCTTGAACATGACTTCTTCGCCGGTGAACGGGTTGATGCCTTTGCGGGCCTTGGTGGCCGGCTTTTGCACGCAGGTGACTTTGAACAGGCCCGGCATGACGAACTCGCCAGCGCCTTTCTTGTCGATGTGGCGGTCGATCAGGTCAGCCAGGCCGTCCAGCACGGCGCTGACTTGCTTGCGGTTCAGCTCGGTCGACTCGGCCAGCGAGGTGACGATCTGACTCTTGCCGTACTTGTCGGCGATAGGGCCTTTGCTGGCCAGAGCCGGCTTGGCAGCGGCTTTCTTGGCGGGGGCTTTCTTGGGGGCGGCCTTCTTGGCCGGGGACTTCTTCACTGCTTTGGTAGCTTTCTTGGCAGCCATGGGTAAGCCTCGTTTGTTATGTCCTGACAGCACCAATTGCGGTTTTTCCCGGGATTTTCCGGTGATCACGCAATCTTGAACGCCGTTGTAGCGAAAAAAACGCGGCAAATAAAGGCTTTTTTGCTTTTTAACACGAAAAAAGTCCGATAATTCCGTACCTTGGCTACCGGGTAGCCAGGAAAAGCACCGCCGCCCTTGATCTTGGCTTCGGCAGCCGCGTAGAATGCGCGCCCCTGTTTTATCGATTCAGCTTGTTACGTCAACAAGCCCAAGCAGCCCTTGTGGAGCCTGTAAATGAAGACCGTTAGTGCCAAGCCGGAAACCGTCAAGCGCGACTGGTACGTCGTAGACGCCAGCGGCAAGACGCTGGGCCGTCTGGCCACCGAGCTTGCACGCCGTCTGCGTGGCAAGCACAAGGCCGAGTACACCCCGCACGTCGATACCGGCGATTACATCGTCGTCATCAATGCCGAGAAAGTGGCCGTCACTGGTCGCAAGTGGACCGACAAGAAATACTATGACCACTCGGAATACCCGGGCGGCATGCGCGAAACCGCGTATAAAGACATGGTGGTTCGCCACCCGGAAGAGATCATCGAGCGCGCCGTCAAAGGCATGCTGCCGAAGAATCCGCTGGGTCGCGCCATGTACCGTAAACTGAAAGTCTATGCCGGTGCTGCCCACAAGCACGAGGCACAACAGCCGAAAGTGCTGGATATCTGAGCCCGGATTACAGAGTTAGGAACCGACCATGGCACTGCAACAAAACTATGGCACTGGCCGCCGCAAGAGCGCAGCCGCACGTGTCTTCCTGCGTCCGGGCAAAGGCAACATCACGGTCAATGACCGTAGCCTCGACGTTTTCTTCGGCCGCGAAACCTCGCGGATGATCGTGCGCCAACCGCTGGTGCTGACTGACATGCTCGAAAAGTTCGACGTGCTGGTCAATGTCGAAGGCGGTGGTGGTACCGGCCAGGCCGGTGCCATTCGTCTGGGCATCACCCGTGCCCTGATGGAATACGATCCGACCCTGCGTCCGGCGCTGCGCGCTGCCGGTTACGTGACTCGCGATGCCCGCGAAGTCGAGCGTAAGAAAGTCGGTCTGCGTAAAGCCCGTAAGCGTCCGCAGTACTCCAAGCGTTAATTCTTGCCGTCCCGTACGGCAGGTTCGCTACAAAAAGCCCGGCTCGCCGGGCTTTTTGCTTTTTCCAGTCCGTGCCCCGCGAGTCTGGCCACGGACTGCCGCCGAGCAATGCGAAAGCTTCGCAAGCAGCTGTTTTTCCGAGAACTTCTGGCCCCGTATTCCTTGTCGCTGACGGGGCCTTTCCTCTATCATTGCGCATCTTTTTGCAGGGCTCACCCGTGCGCCTCTGCCAAGCCTCGGTTAGCGCCCAAAATCGCGCCAGGTGATTTTTTCGGCCTCTTGCTCCGGCATTTCCGCGCTCGCGGGATTTGTTGGCGAAACCGGCCATACTTGCTTTCGTTTTCGATTGGGGAGACCAGCTGCAATGGCTGACCACAAAGACGGTGTTGATCTGGGCCGTCGCCGGGTACTGACCTGGGCCGCTGCCGCCGTTGGCGCAGTCGGTGCCGGGTTTGTCGCGGTGCCGTTTATCAAGTCCTGGATGCCGAGCGCCAAAGCGCAAGCGGCCGGTGCGCCGGTTGAAGTGCCGAACATCAGCAAGCTGCAGGAAGGCGAAGGCATGATCGTCGTCTGGCGCGGCAAGCCGGTGATGATTGTGCGCCGTTCGCAAGCGGCAATTGACGCACTCGCCGGTCTCGCGACCGAACTGCGGGATCCGGATTCGAAAGAAATCGAGCAGCAGCCGTCGTATGCCCAGAACGGCACTCGCTCGATCAAACCGGAATACCTGGTAGTGGTGAATATCTGCACCCACCTCGGTTGCTCGCCGACGTTCAAACCGCAAGTGGAAGCCGACTGGGCTGGCGGTTTCTACTGCCCTTGCCACGGTTCCAAATTCGATATGGCTGGCCGCGTCTTCCAAGGCGTTCCGGCCCCGCTGAATCTGGTGATTCCGCCGCACATGTATACCGGCGAAAGCTCGCTGATCATCGGCGTTGATGAGCAAGGAGCCGCATGATGGCTGTCGAACAGAAACCCGAAAAAAATCTGCAGGACTGGGTCGATAACCGGTTCCCGCTGACCGAAACGGTCGAGTACCACGCGACCAAGTACTACGCCCCGAAGAATTTCAACTTCTGGTACTTCTTTGGCGCGCTGGCCATGCTGGTGTTGGTCAACCAAATCCTGACCGGTATCTGGCTGACCATGTTCTACAACAACTCGGCAGAAGGCGCCTTTGCCTCGGTCGAGTACATCATGCGTGACATCGAGTGGGGCTGGCTGATTCGCTACATGCACTCGACCGGCGCGTCATTCTTCTTCATCGTCGTCTATCTGCACATGTTCCGCGGCCTGCTGTACGGTTCGTTCAAGAAACCGCGCGAGCTGCTGTGGCTCATCGGCATGGTGATCTTCCTGCTGTTGATGGCCGAAGCGTTCATGGGCTATCTGCTGCCGTGGGGCCAGATGTCGTACTGGGGCGCACAGGTCATCATCAACCTGTTCGGCGCCATTCCGTTCGGTATCGGTGACGCGCTCACGCTGTGGATCCGCGGCGACTACGTTGTTTCCGGCGCCACCTTGAACCGTTTCTTTGCGCTGCACGTGATTGCACTGCCGCTGGCGCTGGTTGGTCTGGTGTTCATGCACCTGGTCGCGCTGCACCATGTCGGTTCGAACAATCCGGATGGCATCGAAATCAAGGCCAAGAAGGGTCCGAACGGCATTCCGCTCGACGGCATTGCCTTCCATCCGTACTACACCGTGAAAGATCTGTGGGGTGCTGGCGGATTCTTGATCGTGTTCTGCACCATCATTTTCTTCTTCCCGGAAGGTGGTGGTTACTTCCTCGAAGCGCCTAACTTCATTCCGGCCGATCCGTCCAAGACGCCGCCGCATATCGCGCCGGTCTGGTACTTCACGCCGTTCTACGCGATTTTGCGCGCGGTGCCGAACAAGCTGGCGGGTGTCGCTGCGATGGGCGGCGCCATTGCGGTGCTGTTCGCGCTGCCGTGGCTGGACCGCAATCCGGTCAAATCGATTCGCTATCGTGGCTGGCCGTACAAACTGGCGCTGGCGCTGTTTGTTGTGTCGTTCGTGATTCTGGGCGTGCTCGGTGCGGCTCAGCCGACCGATGCCAAAACCATTCTGGCGCGAGTCTGCACAGCGGTTTACTTCCTGTTCTTCTTGCTGATGCCGTTCTACACAACGTGGGAACAGCGCTATAACAAACCGGTGCCGGAACGGGTGAGCTGAGATGAAAAAAATCACTAGCCTTTTTGTTTCGTTGGTGGCGAGTGCGGGCTTGCTGGCCGGCGCGGCGTTTGCGTCGGGTGGCGAAGAGCATCTGGAACACGCCAATATCCAGCCGGACAACCTGAAGTCGCTGCAAAACGGTGCCGCGCTGTACGTTAACTACTGCCTCGGCTGTCACTCGCTCGAACACCAGCGTTATCAGCGGATGGCGACCGATCTGCATTTCGACACCGATGTCGTGATCCAGAATCTGATGTTCACCGGTGACAAGATCGGCGAGCAAATGAAGATCGCGATGCGCAAGGACGATGCCGCCAAATGGTTTGGCACGCCGCCGCCGGATTTGACCCTGGTGGCGCGTTCGCGTGGTGCCGACTGGATTTACACGTACCTGAAAGGCTTCTACAAGGACGACAAGCGTCCGTACGGCGTCAACAACACGGTGTTCCCGAACGTTGGCATGCCGCACGTGCTGCAAAGCCTGCAAGGTCTGCAGACCCGGACCGATGAAGGTCATCTGGAGCTGGCGACCCCGGGCAAGTTGAACGCAGAAGAGTACGACAACACCGTACGCGATCTGGTCAACTTCCTGAACTATGTTGGCGAACCGATCAAGGCCGAGCGCCGTTTTGTCGGCGTGTTTGTCGTGCTGTTCCTGTTGTTCTTCTTTGGTGTGGCGTACTTGCTGAAGAAAGAATACTGGAAAGATGTGCACGGTGACGACCACTAAGCCGGGTCGTTATCGCTACCGATAAGGCAAATGGCGACCCTCGGTCGCCATTTGTTTTTTGTGCATTCGCCGCAGCGATCGTGTGATCGGTTGCGGCGCGATGATCAGGATGGAGGCCGCATGGCCGATTTCAAAATGAGCTCCAACCGGCCCTACCTGCTGCGTGCCGTGTACGAGTGGATTCTCGATAACCAGTGCACGCCGCATTTGCTGGTCGATGCCCGTGACGAGCGGGTCAAAGTGCCGCGTGAACACGTGCGCGACGGCCAGATTGTGCTGAACATCAATCCATCAGCGGTGGGTCAATTTCACTGGGACAATGAGCATCTGGAATTTTCCGCCCGGTTTGGCGGCGTTGCCCGCAGCATGTGGATTCCGTTGACGGCCATTCTGGCAATTTACGCTCGGGAAAATGGTGAAGGCATGGCCTTCACGTCGGAAACCGAAGACGCCGAAGCGGAGCCGACACTTGCGGCAGATGAAGCGACTGACAATGTTGCGCGGTTGAAGCCGGAGCGGACGCCGTCTGCCGAGTCCGAACCGCCGGAACCGCCAACGCCACCGAAGCCGGCCGGTGGTAACCGCAGCCATTTGAAGGTCATCAAGTAGCGGCTATTGTGTCGGCTGTTCGCGCTGGCGAGTGCAATCACGGTAACGGACATACAAGCAACAGACACACCCGCAACCGCTGTGTCGCAGTCGTTCAATCGCAAAACAAAAAACGGCGCCTCGGCGCCGTTTTTTGTGTATTACCCATTGCGACTCAATCACCATACTCAAATAGCTGAACCACTTTCTGGACGCCGCCGGTGCCGCGGGCGATATCGGTGGCGCGCACTGCTTGCTCGCGACTGACCAGACCCATCAGGAACACTTCGCCATTTTCGGTGACAACCTTGATTTTGCCGGACGGAAAATCCGACTCGGTCAGCAGTGATGTCTTGATTTTGGTGGTGATGGTGGAGTCTGACATGGCGGTCAGTGCCGAGCGCGGACCGGCCACCTGCATCTCGTTGTAGACCTTGCGGACATTCGGGACGTTGGCGACCAGCTCGGCCAGGGTCTGCTTGTAGCTGACCGTGGGGGTTTGGCCGACCAGCAATACGATGCGGTTGTAACTGACCACTTCAACGTGGCTTTGATCGGCGATGTCAGTGCGCTCGCGGATGGCATTGATCGCGCGATTCTCAATCGCCTCGTCATCGAGCTGGGTACCAAACGAGCGTGAATCCTTGGCCGACATTGTGCCAGCGCCGGCGCCGGCCACAACGGCGCCAAAGCAGCCGGCCAGCAGCGTCAGCAACGCGCCGGCAAGGCTGGCGCGCAGCAGTGTGGACTTTGCAATGGACTTCATTTTCATGCCGATTTCTCTGGGTCGGAAAACAGGGTTGGGCGTCAGCTGGGCTCATTCGCCCGGTGTGCCGAACAAGCGGCGATCGATGTAATCGCACAGGCAGTGAATGACCAGCAAATGGCATTCCTGAATGCGCGCGGTCGAGTTGGATGGCACCCGCACTTCGACATCATTCGGACCGAGCAGGCCGGCCATGTTGCCGCCATCGCGGCCGGTCAGCGCGACGATGATCATGTCGCGATTCAGCGCCGCTTCCATGGCGGCGATCACATTGCGGGAATTGCCGCTGGTGGAGATCGCCAGCAAGACATCGCCCGGTTGCCCGAGCGCGCGGATTTGTTTTGCGAACACTTCGTTGTAGCTGTAATCGTTGGCGATTGAGGTCAGGGTCGGGCTGTCGGTGGTCAGCGCAATGGCGGGCAGGCTCGGCCGCTCGCGTTCAAACCGGTTCAGCATTTCTGACGAAAAATGGGCGGCATCACCAGCCGAGCCGCCATTGCCGCAGGCCAGAATCTTGTGGCCATTGAGCAGCGATTGCACCATGGCTTCGCCGGCGCGGGCGACCGGTTCGGTCAGCAGATCCACGGCCGCGATCTTGGTTTGTATGCTTTCGTTGAACAGATCGCGGATGCGTTGTACCGAATCCATGTGTTACTCCTCAGGCAGAATTCTGGGTGAGCGCGCAATCAGGGGATTGCGCGCTCAGGTGCTGAAGGCATTCTTCAGCCATTGCAATTCATTGCCGCTGATGCTGACCACATCGAACCGGCAGGCGCGGCGCTGATGTTCCGGATGCTGTTGCAAATACAATTGCGCGGCCAGCACCAGTCGCTGCTGTTTGCGCCAGGTGACCGACTCCGCACCGCTGCCGTAGCGGCTGTTGTTGCGGACCCGGACTTCGACAAACACCAGCGACTGCTGTTCCTGCATCACCAGATCCAGCTCGCCGCCGCGAAAGCGGACATTGCGCGCCAGCAAGGTGAGGCCGGCCTGCTGCAGATGCGCCGCAGCACGGTCTTCGCCCTCACGGCCACGCAGCAACCGCTGTAGCGCGTCGGTCAGGCCCATCAATCGGCGCTCGGTGGCACCGGCAGCGGTTCGGTGGCGGCTTGGGTTGCCACCGGTCGGCCATCGCGGAACCGGGCCCAGGGCAGCGCCCGGTGGACCCGGCCAAACTCGTCGATGCGCAGCAAGCCGGACAGGCCGGAAACCCGGTAATCCGGGAACGCCGACAGCCGGGTCAATTCGGGCAGCAGCCGCCAGGCATCATAACCGAGCGCGAACAGCCGACCTTGGCTGCCGGTCGCCGCTGGCCACAGCCCGGCGATGCGTTGACGTTCCGCCGTGGTCGCGTCGCCACTGTCGAGCAGCCAGGGCACATCGCAAAATTCGATACCGTTCAGCTCCTCGTCGAGCTGCGGTTGCGGCTGGCCGCCAAACAGTTGCGACGTGGCCAGAATCGGGATGTCCTCGCCACGGTACAAATTCAAAAATGGTTTCAGCTGGCGAGCGCTGGTCGGTTTGACCGTCAGCAGGATCACCTCGATGTCCTGTCGCCGGCGCACCTGAAAGCCCAGTTCCTTGCCCAGGGTCTGCTGCAGCGCTTTCATGCGCTGACGCGAGCTGTCGACGCCCAGCATGGCGGCTACGCTGGCCTCGATTTCCTTGTCATTGCCAAGCTTGATATTGGCCAGCACGGTGCCGCCGCCGGCCTCGAAGGCCTGCTGCATCGTCTGCGCCGCGCGGTCGCCAACGGCATCCTGATTGCTGACAATCATCGCTTGTCGGAAGCTGGTCAGCGCGCGAGTGGCCACTTGCTCCGCTTCGTCTTCCACCGGCAGCCCGAACTGGAACAATAGGTCGGCGCGCTGGTTCGGATCGTCGGTCATGTTCATGGCCAATGTCGGCACCGGCAAGGCGCCGAGCGCGCTCAGCTGCAGCAGCTGTTCCTTGACCAGCGGGCCGATGACCGCGCCGGCGCCATCGGCCACGGCTTGCCGATACAGCGTGACAAAATCGCCGCCTGCACTGTCATAGACGCGGATTCGCAGCGACGGGTCGGCATCGCCGCCGCCGTAGTAACCCGCCAGAAAACCATCGCGGACTATCCGGCCGGTGGCTGCCAGCCGGCCGCTCAGCGGCAGCAGCAGAGCCACCTGGCCAACTTCGATGCGATTGGCCTGGGCGGCCCGGCTCAGTTCTTCCGGCAGGTTGCTGGCGGCAGGGTGGGTCGGGTAACGCGCCTGCCATTGCGACAGCGCTTGCGGCAGGCCGTCCGGGGTGCGGCTGTAGCGCTGATAAAGCAGCGCCAGATCCAGCCAGCCAGCCAGCAGCCCACTCTGGATCTGCGAGCGATACTGGAACAGGGTGTCGTAGTTCAGCGGTTTCAGCAGCTGCCAGATGGCCTGTTCATTGGCCGGCCGCTCACTGCGGTCAAGCTGGTTGCCCAGCACCAGCCGGGTTGCCGCGGCCTCGACCGGGCGGCGGTCGCCAACCAGCGCGTCGACTTTCAATTGCAGGAAATGCCGGTAATCGTCGCGATCCATCCGATCTGGCCGCGGTACCAGCTCCAGCGCGGCGACCGCCTCGCTGAACCGGCCGACATTCAGCAAGGCCTGACCCCGGGCCCGATGCAGCCGTTGCCGGTCGTCCTCGCTGAGCGGCTGATCTTTCAGGCTTTCCAGCACCTCGACCGCCTGATCATTGCGCTGCTCGTTCAGCAGCAGTTCGCCCGCCGACAGCCGCATCAACGCGGCCCGGGTACCGGTCGCCGATTTGGCGGCCTGCAGGAAGTAATCGGCATTGCGCAGCGGCGGGTGGTCGTCCGGACTTTGCACCCGCAGGTCATCGACACAGCCGGTCAATGGCATCGCCACGAGGCTGACAAGCAGCAACCAGCGGCAGATTTGGCGGGGATAAGGCATCATGCGCACTCTTCGGACCACAGCAATCGGGCCGCTATTATGCCGTCAGGGGCAGGAGTTTTGTACGTCGTTGCGACACCCATCGGCAATCTTGCCGACTGGTCGGCACGTGCTGTCAGCGTGCTGCGCGCCGCGCACACCGTTTATGCCGAAGACACCCGGCACAGTCAGACGCTGCTGAACCATCACGACATCCGGACGCCGCTGCGTTCCCTGCATGAACACAACGAACAGCAGCGTGTGAGCGAATTGGTCGAGCTGTTGCAACAAGGCCACGATCTGGCGCTGATCTCCGATGCCGGTACGCCGCTGATCAGCGATCCCGGTTTCAAGCTGGTGCGGGCATTGCGGGCACAGGGCTGCCGAGTGTCGCCGTTGCCGGGCCCCTGCGCATTGATCGCCGCACTAAGCTGCGCCGGCTTGCCGACGGATCGCTTCAGCTTTGAAGGTTTCCTGCCGGCAAAAGCCGGGGCGCGGCGCGAGCGCTTGCAAGCGCTGGTCGCGGATCCGCGCACCTTGGTGTTTTACGAAGCGCCGCACCGCATTTTGGAAACACTGCAAGATTGTGCCGACATCCTTGGCGCCGAGCGCGATGCCGTGCTGGCCCGCGAACTGACCAAAACCTTCGAAACGTTTCTGGATGGCACGCTGACTGAACTGGCCGCGCGTGTTGCAGCGGATGACAACCAGCAACGCGGCGAAATTGTCTTGATGATCAGCGGTGCAACAGTCAGCGACGAATCGGCGGATGCCGGTGAAGCGGAGCGGGTACTGCAACTATTGTTGCCGGAATTGGCATTGTCGCGCGCGGTGGCCATTGCCGAACAATTGACCGGCCTGCCGCACAAACTGCTGTACAAAAAAGCGCTGGCCATGAAGAACGCGTTGCCCGATTGACAAGCAACGCTCAGTCAACTTTCACCACTTGCATGCTGGTTTCGGCGCCGTTCGTGGAGTAATGCAGCGGTACGGTTTCTGTGGGCAGATGCCGATTGCACTCTTTGCAGGTATACAGTGACACCAATGCCAGCGGTGCCAGCAACGCCATTTTCGGTTTCGGATTTGCCCGCACGACGCCGGCCGGCAGCAGTTGGCGAGCAGGAATGCGCTGATACTGCTGCCCCGCAGCGGCGTAGCGCTCATAGTGATAATCATAAAGCGGGACTGCTGTTTCCTCGGCGCGACCCATTGAGCTGAATGTCAGGCTCATCATACTGAAGCCGGCCAACAGAAAACGAACGGTTGGTCGAGTGATCATGGCGTCATCCTTGCTCTGGGGTGGGCAGACAGTCTGGGCGGAGTTTGCTGAATGTCGGCTTAATCCGGATGTTGCGACCATCCGCTTGAAGCAAAAAGCGCAGCGTGTTTTCGGCTTTCATTGCGCAAGAAAAAAGGCCGCATTGGCGGCCTTTTTCTACGTGACAAACTCAGCTTCTCAGCAAACCGTTCAGCAACCGCCGCAAGCTGCGTTCGGCCAGCTGCCAGTTTTCCTTGCTGTCGCCATTGAGCAGCAGATGAAACTCCCAGTGCGCCATCGAACCCAGCACCAGATGCGCATCTGCCACCGCATCGGCTGAGCCGAGCGCCTGGAAAAACCGCTCCAGCGTGTTCAGGTGGGCGCGGTCCGGGACCTGCACATCGGACGCCAGCTTGTCGTTGCGCAGCGCTTCCTGCCGGAAGGCCTGTTCGACTTGGCGGCCATCGCGGTCGGCGAGCTGGCTGCGCAGGAAGTGCATGACGAAATCCGTTAACGAGTGCGCCATTTTCTCCCGGCCTTGCGGCGTCGACAGCGCACTCTTGCTGCTGTCGAGGGCAGCGAAGGTATCCTTTTCCAAGGTCCGGGCACCGGCCAGCGTGCGCTCGGCAAACAGGGTAAAGGCATCGCTGATCAGCTCGTTCAGATCGCGGAAGTAATAGGTCGTGGCGGCCAGTGGCACTTGCGCTTCCTGCGCGACGGCACGGTGGCGAACGGCGCGCAGGCCGTCACGGACGATGATGCGGAGGGCGGCTTCCAGAATGGCCTGACGACGGGCGTGACCGTCAGCGCGTCGGGTCTTCCGGCCACGGTACTCCATGGTGGCAGGTACAGCGTCAGACATGGGATTCCATCCATTGTGCTCGGGAATTTCACGAAGCATAGTTCGCGCGGCGCGAGCGTCCAGCGAGCGGGACCCGCGTGTCAGAATTTAGCGGTCAAACAGCTGTTCTCATAACCAAACGTTATCAAATCCCGCCTTGCTGGTTCCCGGAACACCATGTTAGTTTCGCTGCAACCCCAGATTTCGGGCCTTGTGGAAATTCCGATGTCCTTGCGCAGCAGCAGCATTCTCGTACTCGTACTTATTACTGTAATCCTCGGATTACGGTGCGGGACGGTATGCGCGCGAGGTAAGCAGTAAGCAGTAAAAAAACCTCCAGATGACAAACCCCCCGCACCGAAAGGTCCGGGGGGTTTGTCGTTTCTGGGGCTTGTAAAAACCGATTCCGGCAATGCATTGGCAGTTTGAACACGACGACACGACCTAAACGACAAACTCAAGGAGCTAAGCAAAATGACCAAGATGTACTTCGAAGACGACGCCCATCCGGCGGCATTGCAAGGCAAGCGCATCACCATCATCGGCTATGGCAGCCAAGGCAAGGCGCAAGCCCAGAACCTGCGGGATTCGGGCTTCGAAGTCACCATTGGTCTGCGCCCGCAGGGCAAGACCTGGATCGCCGCCCAGGCCGACGGTTTCAAGACCAAGCCATTCGCCGAGGCGACCAAAGATGCCGACGTGGTCATGATCCTGACCCCGGATCTGGTTCAGAAAGCGATCTGGGAGCAGGACATTGCGCCGAACATCAAAGCGGGCGCGATGCTGATGTTCAGCCACGGCTTCAACATCCACTACAACCTGATCAAGCCGCCGACCAACATCGACGTCACCATGGTTGCGCCGAAAAGCCCGGGTCGGCTGGTTCGCACCGAATACCAGAAAGGCGCCGGTGTGCCCGGTCTGGTCGCGATTCATCAGGACGCCAGCGGTACCGCCTTTGATCGCGCGCTGGCCTACGCCCATGGCATCGGTTGCACCCGTGCCGGCGTGCTGCAAACCACGTTTGCTGAAGAAACCGAAACCGATTTGTTCGGCGAACAAGCCGTGCTGTGTGGTGGCGCCACCGAACTGGTCGCGGCCGGCTTCGATACACTGGTCAAGGCGGGCTATCAGCCGGAAGTCGCCTACTACGAATGCCTGCACGAGCTGAAGCTGATCGTCGATCTGCTGTACGAAGGTGGCTTCGCCCGCATGCACGATTTCGTTTCCGATACCGCCAAATACGGCGACCTGAGCCGTGGCCCGCGCATCGTTGATGCCGGCACCCGCGAGCGCATGGCGAAAATTCTCGACGAGATCCGCACTGGCGAATTCGCCCGCGAGTGGATTGCCGAGCACGAGTCGGGCGGCAAGCGCTACCGCGCGCTGATGGAAGCCGATTTGGCGCATCCGATTGAAAAAGTTGGTGCGGAATTGCGCGCCCACATGCGCTGGTTGCCGGGCAATCAGAACGCGGAGTCAGCGGCCAACGGTGCCTTTGCAACAACCGGTGGTGGCGCGCTGAATCCGAAAGCGGTCGCCTTTCGCGAAACCGAAAAATACTAACCGTCGGCTAACGCGAACAGGAAACCATAACGTGAACGGCGCGCAAGCATTGTGCAAAGCCCTGGAAGCCGAAGGTGTCGAGATCATCTTCGGCTACCCGGGTGGCGCCATCATGCCGGTGTACGACGCGCTGCTGGACAGCACGTTGCAGCACATTTTGTGTCGGCACGAGCAAGGCGCGGCGCTGGCGGCTGACGGTTATGCCCGGGCCAGTGGTCGTCTGGGTGTGTGTATGGCGACCAGTGGCCCGGGCGCCACCAATCTGATCACCGGCATCGCCAATGCCTACATGGATTCGGTGCCGATGCTGGCCATCACCGGGCAAGTGGCGAATCCCTTGATCGGCACCGATGCCTTTCAGGAAGTCGATGTGTTCGGCATGACGCTGCCGATCGTCAAGCATTCGTTTCTGGTGCGTGATGTCAACGATCTGCCGCGCATCGTTCACGAAGCCTGCCAGATCGCGATGAGCGGTCGGCCGGGCCCGGTGCTGATCGACATTCCGAAAGACGTCCAGAACGCGATCTGCAGCGCCGAGCTTGCCATGCCGAAAGCAGAAAAAGCGGCCGAACTGGATCGGGCCGGCATTCATCAGGCACGTGCCCTGATCTCATCAGCGCAGCGGCCTTTGCTGTATGTCGGTGGCGGTGTCGTGCTCGGCAATGCCAGCCAAGCCTTGCGCGATTTTGTCGAAACCACACAGATCCCGCTGGTCAGCACCTTGAAGGGTTTGGGGGCCGTGTCATTCGAGCATCCGCTCAATTTGGGCATGCTGGGCATGCACGGAACCAAGGCGGCCAATTTTGCCGTGCAGCGCTGTGACTTGCTGATTGTTGTCGGCGCCCGCTTTGATGATCGTGCTACCGGCAAACTGGCGGCCTTCGCACCAAATGCGCGGGTGATTCATCTGGATATCGACGATGCCGAGTTCGACAAGCTGCGCCACGCTCAGATCAGCCTGCGCGGTGACCTGAAATGCTTGCTGCCTGCGCTCGCTGTGCCGGCCCATTGCGACAACTGGCGCGAACAATGTCTGGCGGATCGCCAAGCGTTTGCGTTTCGCTATGACGCGCCGGGCACCGGCATCTACGCGCCCGGTTTGCTGGCCGCGTTGTCACAGCAAGCCGATGACAATACCTATGTCAGCTGTGATGTTGGTCAACACCAGATGTGGGTGGCCCAGCACTACGGTTTCCGGGCGCCGCGCCAGCATCTGTCGAGCGGCGGTCTGGGTACGATGGGTTATGGCTTGCCGGCGGCAATTGGTGCGCAACTGGCTTGCCCGGAAGCGCGGGTGATCTGCGTCAGTGGCGATGGCTCGTTCCAGATGAATCTGCAGGAACTGGCGACCATCAACCGTTACAAGCTGCCGGTCAAAATCGTGCTGCTGGACAATCAGGCGCTAGGCATGGTGCGGCAGTGGCAGCAGCTGTTTTTCGCCGGCCGCTACAGCGAAATCGATCTGTCGGACAACCCGGACTTTGTTGCGCTGGCGAAAGCCTTCGGCATTCCGGCCGTGCGCATCGACAGCCGCTCGCAGCAGGATGAGGCGATTCGCCTGCTGCTGGAAACCGAAGGGCCGCTGCTGCTGCACGTGGCGATCAATCCGCAAGAAAACGTCTGGCCGCTGGTAGCGCCAGGCAAAGCCAACGATGACATGATGGAAGGAGAAGGCGCATGGACAACGTGATGTTTCTGACCGTCCGCAACAGTGAAGGCGCGCTGGAGCGTTTGTTGCGGGTCACCCGCCATCGCGGTTTTGCCGTGGACTCGCTGCTGGTGCAGAACGGTCGTGATCCGTCGCTGTACGAAGTCACGCTGCGGCTGTCGGGTGAGCGCGAAAGTGACAATCTGCAGAAGCAGTTGGCCAAACTGGTCGATGTGGTTGCGGTGCAATCCATGGCAGCGCAGCCGATGTTGCGGAACGCGGTGTAAGTAGACTGAGATGAAGCCTGCGGTCCTGCTCTATGACACCACGCTACGCGATGGCGCCCAGCGTCAGGGCATCAGCTTTTCGCTGAACGACAAGCTGCGCATCAGCCAATTGCTGGCCGATTTCGGCATCGATGTCATCGAAGGCGGCTGGCCGGGTTCAAATCCGAAGGATGCCGAGTACTTCCGGCAGGTGCGCGAGTTGAGTTTGCCACATACCCGCGTTGCCGCCTTCGGTAGCACCCGGCGCGTGGATCGGGCAGCAAGTACCGATCCGCAGCTGTTGGCCTTGCTGGACGCGCAAACGCCGGTGGTGACACTGGTCGGCAAAAGTTCGCCGCTGCATGTCGAGTACATTTTGCGGACCACACGCGAGGACAATCTCAAAGTCATTAACGACAGCGTCAAGCTGATGAAAGACGAAGGCCGGGAAGTGGTGCTCGATGCCGAGCACTTCTTCGACGGCTTCGTGGAAGACAGTGACTATGCGCTGGCCTGTTTGCAGGCGGCGAGCGAAGCCGGCGCCGATTGGCTGGTGCTGTGCGACACCAATGGCGGCAGCCTGCCGGCGCAGATTGGCGCGGTGGTGACGGCGGTGCGGGCAAAACTGACCACGCCGATTGGCGTGCACTGCCACAACGACAGCGAGCTGGCGGTCGCCAATTCGCTGGCCGCCGTGCAGGCTGGTGCGCGGCAAGTGCAGGGAACGATTAACGGCATTGGCGAGCGCTGCGGCAATGCCAATCTGGTATCGATTCTGGCCAATCTGGCCTTGAAGACGGATTACCGCTGTCAGGCCGCCAGTCAGCTCGCAAAGCTGACCGGGCTGTCGCGCGCGGTTGCCGACATCGCCAATCTGGCGCCGGATGCGTTTGCGCCGTTTGTTGGTGTCAACGCCTTTGCCCACAAAGGCGGGTTGCATGTCGCCGCCATTGAAAAATTGCAGGCGAGTTACGAGCACATTGACCCGCTGCTGGTCGGCAATGGCCGGCAAGTGATCGTGTCGGAGCTGGCGGGGCGCGGCAATGTCCGGCTGCGTGCGCGCGAACTCGGCCTTGATGTTCAAGGCGAAGAGCTGGGCATTGCCGAACAGATCAAACTGGCGGAAGCGCGCGGCCTGCAACTGGAAACCGCCGATGGCAGTTTCGAACTGATTGTCCGCCGTCATCAGGCCGGCTATCAGCCGCCGTTTGCGGTGCGTGATCTGCATGTGCACACCGCGCAGCGTGAGGGCATCAGTGAACCGAGTCTGGCCACGGCCAAAGTCGCGGTGGCAGCCAAAGAGGAACTCACCGCCGCCGAAGCGACCGGCCCGGTTGCGGCCATCGATGCTGCGCTCAGAAAAGCGCTGAAACCGTTCTATCCTGAACTGGAAGGCGTGCGCCTGACCGATTACAAGGTGCGCATTCTGGACCCGGAAGCCGCGACCGGCGCGACGACACGGGTCTGGATCGAGGCCGCTTATGGCGAGCAGCGCTGGTGTACCGTCGGCTGTTCCGACAACATCATTGCTGCCAGCGCCGAAGCGCTGTGTGACAGCCTGGAATTATTTGTGCTGCGGCTACAAAGCCCGTGCTTTGCAGCGCAGCCATTGACTGATATACCTACTGATATTGCTACTGAAACCGCTACTGAAACCGACTACGACGTAAACAAAGGAAACCACCATGGCCGCTCTGAACGCACCTGCGAAAATCTGGCATAACGGCCAGATCAAACCCTGGGCTGATGCCTCCGTGCATGTAATGACCCATGCGCTGCACTACGGTTCGTCGGTGTTCGAAGGCATTCGCGCCTATGACACACCGTCGGGCACCGCCATTTTCCGGCTTGGCGATCACATTCAGCGCTTGTATGACTCAGCCAAGATTTACCGCATGGACATTCCTTACACCCGGCATGAAGTGGAAACGGCCTGCAAGGAAATCGTTCGCACGAATGGTCTGAAGTTGGCGTATCTGCGACCGCTGGCCTATGTCGGCTATGGCGGCATCGGCATTGTCCCGGATGCGGAGACGCCAATTGATTTGGTCGTTGCCGCGTTCGAGTGGGGCGCCTACCTCGGTGCCGGCACGCAGGAAACCGGTGTCGATGTCGGCGTGTCGAGCTGGCATCGGTTGGCGCCGAACACCATGCCGACCGGCGCCAAGGCCGGCGGTAATTATCTATCCGGCGCGCTGATTGCTCGTGAAGCTCGTCGCCACGGTTATCACGAAGGCTTGGCGCTGGATCACAACAACATGGTCTCGGAAGGGGCCGGTCAGAACGTGTTTCTGGTCAAGAACAAAACCATTTACACGCCGCCACTGACCGCGTCGATTTTGCCGGGCATCACCCGCGATACCGTGATGGTGCTGGCGAAGGAGTTGGGTTACACGGTCAAGGAAGAAAACATCGCCCGCGAATCGCTCTATGTCGCCGATGAGATTTTCCTGTGCGGCACCGCGTCGGAAATTGTGCCGGTGCGGGCGGTCGATGGCCTGAAAGTTGGTGCGGGCAAACGCGGTCCGGTGACTGAAGCGATCCAGAAGAAATTCTTCGGTCTGTTCAATGGCCAGACGCCGGATATCTGGGGCTGGCTGGATCCGGTCGAGAACCCGGCCTCGGCGTTTGTCCACGCGGCTTACGCCTGATTTTCTGGTAGGAGCGAGCTTGCTCGCGATGCCTTTGCTGGCTGAATGAATCGCGAGCAAGCTCGCTCCTACACCATTCTTCTTTTGAAAAGATCTGTCCATGCCGACCTATCGCTCCAAAACCACCTTCACTGGCCGCAACATGGCGGGCGCCCGCGCGCTCTGGCGCGCTACCGGCCTCGGTGACAACGATTTTCACAAACCGCTGATCGCGGTGGTCAACTCGTATTCGCAGTTTGTGCCGGGCCATGTCCATCTGAAACAGATAGGCGAGCTGGTGTCGGAAGCCGTGCGTGGTGCCGGCGGCGTGCCGCGCGAATTCAACACCATTGCTATCGATGACGGCATTGCCATGGGTCACGGCGGCATGCTGTACAGCTTGCCGTCGCGCGAATTGATCGCTGATTCGGTCGAGTATGTCGCCAACGGTCATTGCGTCGACGCGATGATCTGCATTTCCAACTGCGACAAGATCACGCCCGGCATGTTGCTGGCGGCGCTGCGGCTGAACATTCCGGCGTTGTTTGTTTCCGGCGGTCCGATGGAAGCCGGCAAGGTCGTCCGTGGCGGCGAAACCATCAAGCTGGATCTGGTCGATGCCATGGTGATGGCCGCTGATCCAAACGTTTCCGATGAGCAAGTGGCCGAGACCGAGCATAACGCCTGCCCAACCTGCGGCAGTTGTTCCGGCATGTTCACCGCCAACTCGATGAACTGCCTGCTGGAAGTGCTGGGCTTGGCGCTGCCAGGTAACGGCACGATGCTGGCCAGTCACACTGACCGGCGTGAATTGTTTGTCCAGGCCGGCAAGACCATCGTCGAGATCACCAAACGCTATTACGACGGCAATGAAGCGCAGTTGTTGCCGCGCGCCATTGCCAATTTCGCCGCCTTTGAAAACGCCATGACGCTGGACATCGCGATGGGTGGCTCGACCAATACCGTGTTGCATTTGCTCGCGGCTGCGCATGAAGCCGGTGTGCCGTTCACCATGACGGATATTGATCGGCTATCAAAGAAAGTGCCGCATCTGTGCAAGGTCGCGCCGTCGACGCAGAAATACCATATCGAAGATGTCCATCGCGCCGGCGGGGTCTACGGCATTCTGGCCGAACTGAGTCGCGCCGGTTTGTTGCATACCGAAACCGCGACCGTGCACAGCGCGACGCTCGGCGCTGCCATCGCCCAGCACGACATCACCCAGAACGTGACCGAGGCAACGCGGCAATTTTATCGCGCCGCACCGGGCGGCTTGCGCAGCAGTCAGGCGTTCAGCCAAAGCGCGCGCTGGCCAACATTGGACACCGATCGCCACGACGGCTGCATTCGGGATCGCGCCCATGCGTTTTCCCAAGACGGTGGTTTGGCGGTGCTGTCCGGCAATCTTGCGGTCGACGGCTGCATTGTCAAAACGGCCGGCGTCGATGCCAGTTGCCTGACCTTTACCGGTCGCGCGCGCGTGTTCGAATCGCAAGACGATGCGGTGCAAGCCATTCTGGCTGATCAGATTGTTGCCGGTGACATCGTGGTCATCCGTTACGAAGGTCCGCGCGGCGGCCCCGGCATGCAGGAAATGCTGTACCCGACCAGCTATCTGAAAGCAAAAGGACTCGGCAAAGCTTGCGCGCTGATCACCGATGGCCGCTTTTCCGGTGGCACTTCCGGTTTGTCCATTGGCCATGTTTCGCCGGAGGCGGCCAGTGGTGGCGTGATTGCATTGGTGCAGGAAGGCGATCGGATCGACATCGATATTCCGCAACGCCGGCTGGAGCTGGTTGTGCCGGCGGCCGAAATTGCCCGACGCGAGGTGGCTGAGCGTGCCCGCGGCAACGCGGCGTGGTCGCCACGGCAACGCGTGCGAGAGGTGTCGCAGGCGCTGCGCGCCTATGCGCTGTTTGCCAGCAGTGCGGACAGAGGTGCAGTCCGGCTGCTACCCGGTGAACCCGTTTCCCGGTGAGCCTGTCACCCGGCGAACCTGTTATTCGGTAAGCCAGTTTCCTACTGAATCTGTGATTCGGTGAATCCGGCGCCCGTCAATCTGACTGTGGCGTAATCGCCGATTCGGGCGGCAACGCACAGATGTGCTGCCCGGGTCGGCGACTCCTGCGTTATCATGCCAGCCTCACAGCAAATCCGGGCCGCCGCTGGCGCGCCCGCGTGGTGGATGATGCGCAAACTTCCGCAAAACAAACTGTATCCAATCATCTTCGCGCTGGAGCGGGTGCCGTCCTTTGTGCCGGACAACGCCTTGTGCGATACCTTCGCGCCCGGCCTGACGATCGTCTTTGCTGTCGAAGATGAGCTGAGCCGGGTTTTCATTACCGAAGACAATTTGCCCGCGCTGGGTTTGCAGCGTTTTGAGTTGTTGCTGACTGCGCTCAACAATTTGCGTGAGCGGCTGTCGAAAGTCGAACGCATGGGCCGTGGTCCAACGTATCTGTTGAAAGCCAATGGCCGCGACGAAGCTTGTTTGCTGCTGCTCGATCATTTCTGGGATGGCATGGCCAAGGACGTGGAAGGCGAGCTGTTGGTGGCGGTACCGGCCCAGGCCTGTCTGGTGTTCACCGGCTCTCGCGCCAAAGCCGGACTGACCTTGCTGAAAGCGGCAATCAAGGCGCTGGCCGGCAGTGGTGATGCCCGGCTCAGCGATCGGATTTATGTTCGTCGCAACGGCGGCTGGGAAGAATACGGCACCGAAACTTTGGTGCTTTAGCTTGCTGTGAGCGCAAAAAAAGCCGGCTATTGCCGGCTTTTTTATTGCTGGAAAATCCTGCTCAAGGCGAACCGGTCATTGGTGCGGATTCGTTTTCCGGCAGTCGGCTGAACGGATTGTCCTTCGCCACCTTCCATTCGATTTTGCTTTGCGGTCTGGCGAGCACGGTCACCACATCAGTCATCACGTTGGACAGCTCAGTCAGGTTGTCCAGATCGATCAGGTCAATCTGATCATTGAGCGCGTGATAATGCTCCTGACCGCGCCAGACCGACAGCGAATGGGCCGGAATGCCGAGCCAGTGTGGCGCCTGTTCGCTGCCGATATTTTTCACCGACGCAAAGGCGGCATTGTCCGAGCGCAGGAACAGATGCCAGTCCGGATACGGATCGGCTTCCAGCGACCAACCTTTTTGCGCCAGCAGCGGTTTCAGCGTGTCGAACAATTCTGAATGTTGCCAGCCGGTCATCCACAGGTTGCGTTGGTGTTTGCCTTCGGTGACGCCGACCATTTCAAAATTCAGATTGGTCACGATGCGCGCCAGCGGTAGCAACGGCTGCTGGACAAAATGCGCCGAGCCCTTCAAACCAAACTCTTCGCCATCCCAGGCCGCGAACACGATGCTGCGCGTTGGTCTGGCGCCGCCGCGTGCCAGCTGCTGCTGCAATTGCCGGGCAATGCCGAGCATGGTGGTGACGCCGGAGGCGTTGTCATCGGCACCGTTGAAAACGTGATCGTCACCGACGGCTTTGCTATCGGTACCAATATGGTCGTAATGCGCGGACAGCAAAATGTACTCGGCGCTAGCCGCCGGCTGGGTGCCCGGCAACACCGCCAACACGTTGCGACCGGCGAACGTGCTGCCATCCTTGCCGGTAATGGTGAACGGCTGGAAATAGCTGCCATTGGCGGCCAGTGGTTTCAGGCCAAGCGCGCGAAACTCCTCCGCCAACCAATCGCCGATGCGCTGCTGCTCGGGGCTGCCGGTACGCCGACCGGCCGCGGCATCGGCGGCCAGGGTGCTGAGCCAGCGCTGGCTGGCCGCCAAATCGGAGGCCGGTGCTTGCGCGCGCACTGCGGTGGTACTGGCAGCGAACAGCGCCAGTGTGATCAAAAATCGCTTCATGCCGGATAGGCCTCTTTTTGTCTGCGGGATGGCGTCACCGCTTTGGCGGGACATCAAGGCAAATCGCTGCTCGCGTCATACGCCAGTTCTCTCGGCCAGACAGCGACCGCCGGACCCGCCGGCGCCTGCTATGCTTGCAGCAACCCTCATCGCGGATTGTATCGCGCTCATGCCCTTGCGTCGGCTTCTGGTCGCTCTTTGCTTGTTACTGAATGCATCCGTGCCGTCATGGGCGGCTGCCGAGCAGGATGAGTCCCGATGGCTGGCGGAAATCGCCAGCATCCGCGCGCTGACCGATGAGGCCGCTACCCAGCAAGCCGTGGCTGCACTGGCCAAGCAGATTCCCGCCGAACGAACGCCCGAACTTGAGTACCAGTGGTTGTCTTTGCAACTGGCCATGGCCTATTTGCGTGAGGACAGTGCGCAGGCGCAGCAGCTAACCGACGCACTGGCTGCGCTGGCGCAGCGCAGCGGTCTGGTGGCTCCACGCATCGAGAGCATGGTGGCGCAGGCGCAGAACCTGAAGGATGCCGGCAAACCGGCCGAAGGTCTGGCGCTGATGCGGGAAGCGTTGGCGCTGCTGCAAAAAGTCAGCGATTTGCGGCTGCGCTATCTCGTGCACAACCGCGCCGGCATTCTGTATTCCGATGTCAGCGATTTTGAAAATGCCCTGGCTGAACATTTGCAGGCGCTGCCGCTGGCGGAACAGTCGGGTCCGCAGCGGGCACCGCGCGAACTGCAAACCTTGAATAATCTCGGCGCGCTCTACCTCAATTTGCGGCAACCGGACCAGGCGCTGAGTTATCTGCAACGCGCGCTGCCGCTGGCCGAGGCCGGTGGCAACAAGCGCATGCTGGCCACGCTCAATCTCAATCTGGGTTATGCGCTGTCATCGTTGGGCCGGCATGACGAATCCAAAACGGCATCACTGAAAGCTCTGCAACTGGCGCGCGAAATCGGTGAACGCAGCAGCGAAACCACGGCGTTGACCAACCTTTCAGACGATGCCCTGCAGCGCAAGGATTTTGACGAGGCCATCAATTACGCCCAGCAGTCGCTGGTGCTGGCGCAGCAAATCAAAGCGGTCAGCACCGAGGCGATCGCCCGCGCCAATATTGGCATTGCGCTGGTCGGCAAAGGTTTGCATCGACAAGGCTTGCAGGAGCTGCGCTTATCTCGGCAAACGTTTCAATCGATAGGCGATTTGGCTACCGAAGATCTGGTGCTGACCGAGTTGGGCACGGCGGCCGAGACTGCCGGTGAACAGGCCGAAGCCATCGCCAGCCTGCGTCGGCAGATCAGCGTTCGCGAGCAACTGTTTTCGGCCTCGCGGCAACGCGCGGTGACGGAGTTGCAGGAACGCTTTGATGCCACTGCCCGGCAAAAACAAATCGAATTGCTGGAGCGCGAGAATCAGCTGCAGTCCGCCGAAATCGACAACCGACGGTTGTTTCAATGGGTGGTTGGTCTGGTCGCGCTGACCGTTGTTTTAGCTGGCGCGGTGGTCACGTTGTCATATTGGCGGGTGCGCGATGCCAATCGCCGCTTGCAGGCGGCCAACGCCCAGCTGGCCGATCAATCGATTCGCGATCCACTTACCGGCCTGTTCAATCGGCGCTCCTTTCAACTGGCAATGGATCGGCGCTGGAACGAACAGGAACGACGCACTGACAGCGATACCACGGTCGATGCCTTTGTCCTGCTCGATATCGATCACTTCAAGCGCATCAACGACAGTTTTGGTCACGCCGCCGGTGACGCCGTGTTGATTGAAGTGGCGAAGCGACTGAGTTCAGGCATGCGCGATCGCGACATGGTGTTGCGTTGGGGCGGTGAGGAATTTCTGTTGTATATCCGCGGCACCACCAGCGAGGCGCTGCAGGATGTGGTGGCGCGGGTTCTGGCACGGCTCGGCACCACGCCGGTTGAGCACGATGGCAAAGCGATTGCGGTGACCGCATCGGCCGGTTTTGTGCCGTTGCCGTTTGGTGATTTGCCGGAAGCGGAGTTTGGTTGGGAGCGCGCGGTACTGCTGGCCGATCTGGCGCTGTATCTCGGCAAAGGCCGTGGCCGCAATCGCGCCTACGGCGTGCTGAAGGTCAACGGCAACTATCAGGAAATCGCTCCGGCGCTGGAACAGAATCTGGCGCACGCGATTCGCCATCATTTGGTCACGGCAGTGGAGGTGCTCGGCCCAGGTGCCGCACCAGCGGAAGAGGATGATTGATTCAGGCCGTTAGCGGCGTCATTTTTTTGCGATGACGCTGAAGCTTTCGCTGCGTGGCAGTTGTTGCAGGGCGCTGGCGAGTCCGGCTGGCGGCACGGTCAATTTGCGCGCGGTCAGATCCAGCCAGGCACCGGTTGAAATCACCCGCGCGGCCAATTCGCCGCTGTCCTTGAAAAATTCATTGCGCAGCTTGAACCGGCTGCCGTCGTCGCTGAGTGCTTCCAGTTGCAGGGTCACCGTGATCGGCTCCAGCAAGCGAAACTCCCGGTAGTAATCCACCTCGTCGCGAAACACCACCGGACCAATCTGCAACCTTGTGAACTCGCTGGCCGGAAAACCGCAGTCTTGAAAAAAGGTGAAGCGCAGATCGGCGGCAAAATTGAAATAGGCGGTGTTGGCCATGTGGCCGTTGAAATCCATATCGGCCCAGCGGGCGATGAACTGGCGGGAAAATGCCGCAGTCATGATCGGGATGCTCCTTGCCAGCGTTCAGGTATTGCTGGTCGCCGCATTCATGGTCGGCGGACTCATGGTCGGGGCTGCGCCAGCCGCATTGCTTTCGTCACGGCGCGACTGGCAGTCGCGGAAACTCACGCAGCAATTGCGGCCCTGCTCCTTGGCGGTGTAGAGCGCGAAGTCGGTTGCCTCGAATAATTTGTCGGCGCTTTTCTCCTCGCAGTCTTCGAGACTGCCGACGCCAATACTGATGGTAATCGGGTAGCCATCGGCGCCATCACCTTGCACCGTGCTGCGCAGCCGCTCCGCCAGCACCCGGGCATCGTCATGGCTGGCGCCCGGTAGAATCACGGCAAATTCCTCGCCGCCGTAACGGCAGGCCAGATAGGGCTTGCGCACGTGCTTGCGCAGGGCATGGGCCACCCGCTTGATGGCTTCATCGCCTTGGGCGTGACCATGGCGATCATTGAACTGCTTGAAATGATCGATATCGAGTACCAGCAGCGCCAACGGTTTGCGCTGCTGTATCGCCACGGCGGTGGCGGCCGGCAATTTGTCATCGAACAAGCGGCGATTGCCGAGCTGGGTCAGGGCATCGGTGCGGCTTTGGTGTTGCAGCTCGTTCATCCGGCTGCTCAGGGTCAGTGACAGCAAAATCATTTCCAGCAGCGAGCCGATCTGCCAGCTGTTCTGGGTCATGAAGGTGTGCGGCAGTACGCCGAATATTTTCCACAGATAGATGATCGAGCCAGCCAGAAATGCGCCCCAGGCGAGCAGGAAATAGCGCGCCGGAATCGACCCGGCCATGGCACTGACACAGCCCATGATCAGCATGAACACCACCGACAGCAAAATCAGCAGCGTCACCGGCACGATCAAGGTGGCATACGGCAGAATCGGCGCCGCCAGTAGCGCCAGCAAGGCGACGCCCTGCAGCGCTTTGGCCAGTTTGTCCAATCGCGGCGCGTAGTCACGGGCATGCAAAATCATTCGGGCGAACTGCAGCGCTGACAATAGCGACGCGCACAGCAACACAATCAATCCGGTGTTACCCCAGGTCGGGCTGTTCGGCCAGAGAAACTGGAAGGCGAGGCCGTTGTGCGTGGCCATGTACAAACCAAAGCAGGCAACGTAGGCGAAGTAAGCCAGGAACGCTTTGTCACGCACCGCGACAAAAACCAGCATGCTCCAGACCAGCAGCATGATCACGGCGCCATAATAAATTCCGTAGGCCAGTTGCTCGCGACTGATCCCGGCCACCAGCTTGGCCGGACTGGTCAGCGACAGGCTGATGTCGATGGGCCCTTGCGATTGATAGCGCAGGTAATAGGTCCGGTCCTGCCCGGCCGGCACCGCCAGCGGAAAAATGAAATCGCGATGGGCGATGTCACGCTCGGCAAATTTGCGTCGGTCACCGGTGCTGTGCCGTTGCCAGTTGCCGTCCTCGGCGCGCTCATACAGATCGACGTAATCAATCAGCGGATAGGTTTGTCGCAGCATTGCCACCAGCCGCTGGTCGCTGGCGTTGCGCAGTGTCAGTCGCGCCCACCAGACCGACGGCGTAAAACCGATATTGGTGCTCTTCAGACTGGCCAGCTGAAACGCGGCACTTGGCACGGCGACGTCGGCGATGTCGAGCTGGCCGGTTTTGTCTTCCAGCAGTTCGAGATGGCCGATCAGTTGTTCCTGAGCCATGGTCTCGCTCAGTGCAAATGCCGCTGCCTGATCGGCTGCCGCGCGCGGCGCCAGCAGTATCGCGCTGCCGGTTGCCAGTATCGACAAGCTGAAGGCGAGTGGCGCCAGCCGGCGCAGCGGGGCGGAAAGGCGGGCGAGAAACGTGACGGCGCGCGACAACATAAGTCTGATCTTCCTGCGTTGTTTTTCTTGTGCAAGGGGTGGGGTGCACGGCAAAGCCGGTTCATCGCAAATCGGGTGATCGGCACCCCCGACCACTTGGAACAGCCGTGACAAATAGCTGACCGGGCGCTAGTGTGCGCGCAGAGCGCGAGTGCTGCAATCGCAGCGCTGCCGCACCGCCGGGCGGTCCGCGCCACGATAACGAAAAACAATTCAAGGAGCACGGCTATGGTGGGGAAAATTGTGAAGTGGCTCGGTCGCCGCTGGCAGGGCCTGATGGCACTGTCGCTGGGGCGCGTGCTGAAATGGCTGCTGGCGGTCGTTGCTGCGCTGGTGCTGCTGGGGGCTGCCGGCTTTGCGTGGTTTGTGCTGTGGCCGGTACACAATATTCCGGCGCTGGAACCTGTCGATGAATACGTCTACCTCGATCAGAACTGGGGTGAGGGTCAGCAAGCGGCCGGCCGCGAGCGTTATTACTACACCGGCCAGGGCGCGTCGATGCCGCAGGGGGCTTCGCTTGGCGCGGTCCGTTATGACTGGTTCGTCAAACTGGAGCTGCCGTTTTCCGAGCAACGCTTTGCCGACCCGGAACATCTGCGCAAATACCGCTTCATTGTCGATCCGCAGCCGACACCGGCCAACCCAGATCACTTGCCGGTTGGTTTCAGCAAGCATTTTGATCCCGGTGTTGGCGAATACGTGCTCGACATCAGCTGTGCGGCCTGCCATACCGGTGAAATTCATCAGCAAAAGGCCGGCAAGCGTTACGCCATTCGCATTGACGGTGGCCAGGCCATGCATGCGTTCACCGACATGTCGCGCGGCAGTTTTGCCCCGGTGCTGCTGGCCTCGCTGATCGACACCGTAATCAAGCCGTGGAAATTTGATCGCTTTGCCAAAAATGTTTTGGCCGAAGGCTATCCGACCGGCAAGCCGCAACTGAAAGCCGCGCTGTGGGCTTCGATCAAGGCGATGTTGGCCAGTGGTCAGAACAATCCATTGCGTAATCTGTATCCGGTGCACGAAGGTTTTGGCCGCACCGATGCGCTAGGCCGGATCGGCAATACCGCGTTTGGTGATCATCTGGTGCCGGCCAATTATCAGCAAGGCGATGCGCCAGTCAGCTATCCGTATCTGTGGAATATCTGGAAGTTCGACTGGGTTCAGTACAACGGCTCGGTGGCGCAGCCGCTGGCGCGCAATATCGGTGAAGCGCTCGGCGTCGGCGCCATCAATCCGCTGCGTAGCGACATGAACGAACCGCTGCCGGCTGCCGAACGCTTCCGTAGCAGCGTCGATATCGCGGCGCTGCAACGCATCGAACACAACCTGCAAAAGCTGACGCCACCGCGCTGGCCGGAAGCGCTGTTGGGCGCGATCGATCCGGTCAAGGCCGCGCAGGGTGAGATGCTGTTCAAGCAGCATTGTCAGGGTTGCCATGGCCCGCATCCGGCCGATGCCGCCCGCCAGCAGGCGAGCGCGCCGCTGAAGCCGTCGCCGGATCTGGAATGGCGCATTGAAGTGATTCCGCTGGAACATATCGGCACTGACCCGACCGCCGCAAAAGGTTTTATTGAACGCCATTACGATCTGAGTGCCACCGGCCTCAGCAATGCCGACCTCAGTGCCGCACTGCGGCCGCTGTTCCAGCGTCAGCTGGCGCGCGATATTCGGTTCCGGCTGCGTGAGGTGATTGATCTGCGAACGCAGCAGCAGCGACCGCTCGGTGACTTGCCGACGCTGCTGGCAAACTACCCGGACCCCGATGCCAATGCCGTGTTGCAACTGCCGGTTGACGCGTTCCGGCAAATCGATGGCGCGCTGTCGGCCTTGCTACCGGCACCGGTGACTCTGACAGACGCACCGGCCGATCCGCTGAACTGCGATCTGGATTGCCACACCGCCAACCTGTTATGGAATGTCCGGCAAGCTGCGGCCGCCATCGAGCAGCGACTGGCCGCACTGGATGTCAAACATATCGATGAAGGCTTGGCGCTCAACATCACTGGCATTCTGATCAAGAACCGGTTCTATGCCGATTACGGCATCGATTACCCGACCCAGCAATGTCTGGAAGGTTTTGGCGCCCTCGATTTGCCGCAGGTGATCGCCGGTTACAAACCCAGGCCGCTGGAAGGCGTGTGGGCGACGCCACCGTTCCTGCATAACGGCTCGGTACCGACGCTGTATCAAATGCTGCTGCCACCAGAACAGCGGGAGAAAAAATTCTTTGTCGGCCGCCGTGATTACGATCCGGTTCATGTCGGTTACCTGACCACGCCAGATGAAGACGGCGACGCCGACGGTTTCTGGCTTGATACCAGCATTCCCGGCAATCACAACAGCGGTCACGCATTTGCTGCCGATGCCACGCTCTGGCAACAGCATCTGCAGGATCCACAAGCCCATCCGTTGCCATCCGGAGTGATCGGGCCGGAGTTCAGTGACGAACAGCGCTACGCCATCATCGAATACCTGAAAGTGCACCGCGACCCGCCAACGCCCGCCGGCTATGAGCCGCCACAATGTCAGCTGTGGGGGCAATCACTGTGATTCGCGCAACTGAAAACCAGAGCAACACGCCGATTGGCACATCGGTCAACACACCAATCGACGCACCTTCGTACAGCGCCGATTTTGCTGCGGTTGCCAGCGCCGAGCAGCAATGGTTGCAACAGCGCCGCGCGGCTGCCGGCGGTATTGCTGCCGAAGCGCCAACGGTCGGGCTGGCCTTGTCCGGCGGCGGTATCCGTTCGGCTTCATTCAATCTCGGCGTTTTGCAGGCGCTGCAGCGCAAAGGATTGCTGAGCCGCATCGATTATCTGTCGTCGGTGTCTGGCGGCGGTTATGTCGCGTCCTGTCTGAGTTGGCTGCGCAGCCAGTTTCCGTTTTCTGCCCGGCAGGAAATCGGCTCTTTGCCGCTCGCCAGTGGTCATGGCTCGGTGCTCGACTGGTTGCGCGCGCACGGCAGTTATCTGATTAGCGGTCGCGGCTTTTCCGGCTGGGCGCTGGCTGGCAGCATTTTGGCGGGCACTCTGCTGAATCTCATCGTGTTGCTGCCGCTGTTCTTGCTGCTTATCGGTGGCGCGAGCCGCGACTGGATTGCCTTGTCGTGGCCAGCCTCGCTTCATTTGCCCGGCGCTCATGCCCTGACCGGACACGACGGCTTCATGCTGCTGGTGCTGGCGGGAGTCGCAGCCTGGTTGTTGTATCTGCTGGCCATGCTGGTCTTTGCGCTCAGCACCGTATTGCCACCGTTGCGCCGGCTGACGGCCGATTTTTTCTTTCGCCGGTTGTTCGGCCGCTTGCTGGCCATCGGCGTGATTGGGCTTGCGGCCGGATTGCTGCCGGTGTTCACCGGCATTGAAGAAACCGTCATGCGCTATGTGCGGGTGGATGGTGCCGGTGAAATCGCTCGCCATCTGTCTTATTTGCTGCCGATGCTCGGTGGTGCCACCGCCATGTGGCGAGCCAACAAAAGTGGCGCCGGCACGGTCGCTGTGATCGGTCTTGGCTTGTTGCTGTACAGTTTTTTCACTCTGCTGTATCACCTCGCCAATCATACCGAGCTGATGTCGTCGTCGTTGTTCGTCGGCTGGTGCGCGCTGTCGCTGGTGCTGGCAATGGTGGTGGATATCAACGGCATTTCCATGCACAGCTATTATCGCGGCCGGTTGGCAGAAGCGTATCTGCCGGTGGTGAAAACGGCCGATGCGGACACCAGCACGCGCTTGCCATTGCAGTTCCGCTTGGCGGAGCTAAGCCCGCAGTCCGGCTCGCCGCTGCATTTGATCAACACCACCCTGAACACCACCAGTTCCAATCAAGAAAAACTGCGCAGCCGCAACGGCGAGAACATGGTGCTGTCAGCGCTGTACTGCGGTTCGACCAGCACCGGTTTTCGCCGCACGCAGGATTACCTGAACGGTGGCCTGACCCTGTCGACAGCGTTTTCGGTTTCCGGCGCCGCGGTTGATCCGGACATGTATGCCACCAAGGCGCGGCCGATCAGTTTCCTGATGTCCCTGCTGAACATCCGGCTCGGCATCTGGACGCTGAACCCACGGACGCCGCCGCGCAAGCTGCGGTTGCCGGCCTGGTACCAATTGATTTTGCGCGAGATGCTGGGCGTGGGATTGGCCGAAACCCAAAAGCACATTCATCTGGCTGATGGCGGCCATTTCGAGAATCTCGGCGTTTACGAATTACTGCGGCGGAATTGCCGTTACATCATCGTCAGCGATGCCGGCGCCGATCCGGATTGCACGCTGGCTGATCTCGGCAAGGCGGTGCAGCGGGCGCGGGCCGATTTCAACGTCGAAGTGGATATCGACGCCGATCGGTTCTACCGCGAACGTGGCGAGGCGCTGCGGCAACAGGTGCATGTGCTGGGCAACATCCGCTATGCCGATGGCAGCACCGGCCGCTTGCTGTATCTGAAGGCGATGCTGTCGGACAAACTGAGCGCCGATATCTACGGCTATTGGCGCAGCAATCCGGCGTTTCCGAATCAATCCACGGCCGATCAGTTCTATGACGAGCAGCAGTTCGATGCCTATCGTGAGCTGGGTCTGCAGCTGATGTGGGAGATACTCGGCACGGCGGACAAGCCAACGATTGAAGCGCTGTTTGACCGAGCCAGTGAATTGAACGCGATGAACGCCGCATAGTTCGCGTAAGTGTTGGCGTAAAGCGTGTTGTTACCGGAAAAAATGGGAGCGGCGTTCGCCGCTCCCAACTGTGTTGTTGTTCTTGGTGATTAGCCCAGCTTTTGCCGAATCAGTTGTTCGGCCAAGATGTAGTCCACTTGCTCCGCTTGCTCGATCGGGTCGCAGAGCGCGGCCAGAATATCGTCATTGATCCGGCCGCGGCGCAGCGCTTCGGCATACGGAATATGCTGGAACATCACCATCGAATAGCGCGGGCTGAATAGCTGCGGCCAGCGTTTCTCCAATTCGAAGCCAACGGTTTTCTTCAATTGGAATTTCGGATCGCGTACCGTCGCCCGCATCTCGACATAGTTTTCCTGGGCCATCAGGGCAATCGCTTCGCCATTGGGTTTGCGTGCCGCCGCGTAAGCGGCGAAAACCGGCTGCCAGTTGTCGTGGTGCTCGTCGAGCAGACGGTTCAGATCAAAACAGTCTTCAAAACCACAATTCATGCCCTGACCGTGGAACGGAACAATGGCGTGCGCGGCATCGCCGATCAATAGCGCCTTGTTCTGCACATACCAGTTCGGGCAATGCACGGTGCCGAGGAAGCCGGTCGGGTTACGGAAGTAAGTCTCGGCCGCATCCGGCATCAGTTTCAGTGCGTCGGCAAAATTCTGTTCGAAGAAGCGGGTGAAGCTGGCGTGGTCATGGAGCGCGGCAAAACTGACCGCACCCTGATCCGGGGCAAACAGCGTCATCGTGAAGCTGCCATCGTTGTTTGGCAGGCCGATCATCATGAAATCGCCTCGCGGCCAGATGTGCAGCGCTTCCTTTTCGATGCGGAAGCTGCCGTTGGCGCCGGCAGCAATATTTAGCTCTTTATAAGAGTGGAACAGCTTCTCTTCGATGCTGGCCTTGCCGTGCAGCGCATCGATGGCCTTTCGCACCACCGAGCCGCCGCCATCGGCACCGATCAGCAGCTCGAAGTGATGCGGCTGCTGGGCGCCGGTTTGTTCGTGCTTGAGCAGAATGCGTTGCTGGTTGAAGTCAATCTGCTCGATGCCAGTCTCGAACACAATTTTGACTTTGCCGGTTGCTTCCGCGGCCGTCATCAGCAGCTTGTTCAGCTCGCCGCGGGAGACCGAGTAGATCACTTCGTGCGGCTGCTGGCCGTATGGAACCAACTGGGTCTGGCCCTGTTCGTCGTGCAGCATCCGGCCTTTCATCGGAATGATGATGTCGCGAACCTGCTGCATCAGCCCGAGCTCTTCCAGCGGCCGAATGCCCCGGTTGGCCAGCGCCAGATTGATCGAGCGGCCGGCGCTGATGGCCGCGGTGCGCATGTCGGGACGCTTTTCGATTATCGTCACGTCGTAGCCGCGACGGGCCAGATAAACCGCCAGCAGCGAGCCGACCAGACCGGCGCCGATCAGAGTGATGTGTTGTGGTTTCATTCCATTTCTCTCCGCGTTTATGCGGTCAGCAAAAAAATTTTGATGATCGGCTGGCGGCTTCGGTCACCAACCACCCCCATCCCCTCCTTGACAAGGAGGGGAGCAAGACACGCCAGCCAATCCAATCCCCCTCCTTTTCAAGGAGGGGTTAGGGGTGGTTGAGCGCCATCGATGCGGTAGTGGCAAAACGCGCCAGCGCTATCATTCAACCCTGCGCCGTCTTCTTCAGGATCTGTACAAAGCGCCAGACATCTTCAAAGCTGTTGTACAGCGGCGCCGGTGCTGCGCGCATCACGTTGGGTTCGCGAAAATCGCAGGTGACGCCCTGATCTTCCAGCTTTTGTTGCACCTGCTTGGCGCTCTGGCCGTGCAGCTTCACCGTCAGCGACAATTGGGCTCCGTGCCGACGCGGTTCATACGGCGTCAGCACATGAATGGCGTCACCGAGTTCCTGCTCCAACAGCCAGCGCAGGTAGCCGGTCAGCTCCAGTGACTTTTTCCGCAGCGGATGCATGCCGCCCGCCGCCATGAAGGTGTCGAGCGAGGCACGCACGGCCGCCAGCGACAGAATGGGTGGATTCGATAACTGCCAGGCTTCCGCAGTTGGAATCGGATCGAATTCCGGACCCATCTGGAAGCGAATCGATTTGTTCTGGCCCCACCAGCCGTGGAAGCGCGGCAGCGTCTGGCCAAGATGTTTTTCGTGAACAAAAGCGCCAGCCACCGAGCCGGGACCGCTGTTCAAATACTTGTACGAACACCAGGCGGCAAAGTCGACATTCCAGTCGTGCAGGTTGAGCACGATATTGCCGACCGCATGCGCCAAATCAAAGCCGACGGTGGCACCGACGGCGTGACCGGCTTCGCTGATCGCGGCCATGTCGAGCACTTCACCGGTGTAGTACTGCACACCCGGCAGCAGCACCAGTGCCAGCTGTTTACCTTCGCGTTTGATGAGCTCAACCAGATCTTCCTGACGCAGGCAGTCTTCGCCGGCGCGCGGCTTGGCCAGCACCAGTGCTTCTTTGGGATCAAGACCATGGAAGCGCAGCTGCGATTCGACCGCATAGTGATCCGACGGGAAAGCGTGGTCCTCAATCAGGATCTTGTATCGCTCTTTGCTCGGCCGGTAAAAGCTGACCATCAGCAAGTGCAGATTGACGGTAAGCGAGTTCATGCAAATCACTTCCTGCGGCAAGGCGCCGACCAGCTGGGCCGAAGCCTCGGTCAGGAATTCGTGATAGGGCAGCCAGGAATGTTTGGCCGCGAAATGGCCTTTGACGCCCATTTGCTGCCAGTCTTTCAGCAATTCATCGACATAGTCAGCGGTGCGCTTCGGTTGCAGACCGAGCGAGTTGCCGCACAGATAGATTTCATCGTGGCCTTGATGGCGCGGAATGTGAAACTGGTTGCGCATCCCATGCAGCGGGTCGGCACCGTCGAGTTTCTGGGCAAAAGCGAGATTGTTCTCAAGCATGGCAGTTCTCCATCGACAGCGATCGGTGTGGTGAGTCGGAGCAATACAGATTCAAGGCAAACGCCGCTGGCGCTTGCGTGCAGACAGGTTCAGGCATGGTCTGGCTCCAGTGGCAGCAGAAAAGGCCTGCTCGGTGCCGCATCCAGCTCGAATGCCGGCAATTGCAAATTGAGCAGATAAAGACCGTCGCGCAGGCTGTCCGGGACAAACACCATTTCGGTGACGGTGCGCTGTAGCGCCGCTGTGGGTGCCGGACCATGACTGTCTTCGGCAACCTCCCAGAACAGGTGATGCGCGGTCAGATGACCGTTGTCGTGCATTTTGTCCAGCGACGGAAAATCGACCAGCAAATGCTGAACACCGCGCAGGCGCAAGTACTGCATTGCTTCGCGGGTGAAAAATGGCGGTTGATGGCTGTCGCCGTAGCGCGCCGTCTGTTTGTCGCGACCGTTTGGCAAGGTGCGCACGACCAGTGCCGCCAGCCAGTCATTGCCGATGCCATCCAGCGCCCGCTGCAGCGTCACCTGCGTGATGACCTGATCAGCCGGCGCCAGCACCGGCGTGTAGTGATCGCTGCACTGATTGGCGGCGACCGGGTTGACCGAAATCAGAGTTGCCGGCACCAGCAAATCGCGGGCGCTGCGATTGATCGAATGCAGCTCATTGACGATGTGGCTGACCGATTCGGTATGGGTGCCGTTGCAATGCGGATTCAAGCTCAGCTCCGGCACATTGCAGCTGCCGCCACGCCGGGTATCGCCGACCCAATCACCGGCCTGCATCGGTTTGGCCTGGGCGGTCGCCGCGCCAAAATGGTTTGGCTGCGGGCCGTTGAAGTGCAAGGGAATGGCCAGCGATACCGCTTCACTCAAGCGGACGGCAAACCGTTGCCCTGCCAACTGCATCGTGAGTTTCATGTGCTCGTTCTTTCCTAAAAGTCAGCCGGTCTTTCCCAAATCATCAGCCGAGGAAATGGCCTTTCGGCAAGTTCAGCCATTCCAGCGCCGTGCCGTGCAACAAGCGGGCGCGAATGGCGTCGTCATCGAAGGTTTCACGGATCAGTTTGCCCGGCAGCAATTCACCGAGCGGGAACGGGTAATCGGTGCCGAGCGCGAGGCGATCGGCGCCGAGCAGATCGACGACATATTTCAACGCCAGCGGATCGTGCACCAGCGTATCGAGGTAAATGCGCTTCAGGTAATCACGCGGGTTGACGTTGTTGTCAACGGCGCACAGATCCGGCCGCGCTTCGAAACCATGGCTGATGCGACCAATGGTGTGCGGGAAACTGCCGCCACCATGGGCAAATGCAACTCGCAGCCGCGGCAGCTTTTCCAGCACGCCGCCGAACATCATCGAGGTGATTGCCAGACAGGTTTCAGCCGGCATGCCGACCAGCCATTGCGCCCAGTACTGACCCAGTCGATTTACGCCATTGCTGTTCTGGCTGAACATGTCCCAGGGATGGACAAACACACAGGCGTTCAGATCTTGTGCTGCAGCAAAAATATCGAACAGCGCCGGATCGTTGAGGTTCATGCCATTGACGTTGGAACCGATCTGGATGCCGGGAAACTTCAGCTCCCTGACGCAGCGCTCCAGCTCTTGAATGGCGAGCTTGCTGTCCTGCATCGGCACGGTACCGAGCCCGACAAAGCGGCGCGGGTGATCAGCGACAACGCAGGCAATGTGATCATTCAGCAGCCGTGACAAATCAAGCGCGTGCTCCGGCTTGGCCCAGTAGCTGAACATGACCGGCACGGTCGACAGCACCTGGATGTGCACGCCGTGTTGATCGCACTCCTGCAGGCGCACCGGACCGTCCCAGCAGTTGCTGTCGATTTTGCGGAAGAACTTGCCATCCTGAACCATGTTGGCGCAGCCGGGGCCGCAATGCTCCAGCTGGATGAAGCCGCCATAGCCGTAACGCTCTTTCAGGTTCGGCCAATCGCGCGGCAGGATATGGGTGTGGATGTCGATAGTTAGCATTTTGGTTTTGCTCTACTTGGAGACATCAACAAGAAATGAGTAGTCAATGAACTCTTGGCTTGGCCAGACTGCTGTTACCACAAGCAAATACTGTCCTTCATCCAAATCCAAATTAATTGTTGGTGATTCTTTCTTGGAAATTTCCTGCTGCAACCAATGACGAGTCGGTGAAATCTGCCATCGAGACTGATTGCGGACAGTCGATGGTAGTTTGGTGGCAGCCGCGAGACCCCAAACTCTGTAGTGAAGCCGTTCTGGAAGTGTTTTATGAAAAAAAGAAAGCGTTAGTGGCTGACCTGGTTTCAATTTCATCGCATTTTCAGGGCTTGGCCATCCTCTACCATCCACTGTGCCTTTGTGCCGACCCCAGCAAAAGTTGAGCGGCAATCCGGCCTGCGATACTTCCGCAACAGAAAGTTTCGCACTGGGTGGTTCAATATTGTCTGTCTTTGCGGGAATGGTGCATTGATTAGATGGCGTCAGCTCAACGCACGCACTTGAACCACCTGCAGATAGAGCGGCGATCAGCAGTACGTATGCTGCTCGAGGCGACAGCATCACTTCACCGCCAACTTGTTCACCGCCGGCGCCACCGTGCCGCATTTTTTGCAGGTGCGTTTTTCTTCGCTGGCGAGGTAACGCTCGAACACCGGCAGAAAATCTTTCTCGACACTGTGCAAGGTGAAAAACTCTTCATACAGCTTGGCGTCGCAGTGATCGCAGAACCACATCAGGCCATCTTTCTCCTGCGGCAGACGCTTGCGCTCGACTACCAGACCAATGGAGTTGGCGTAGCGCACCGGTGAGTGCGGCACCTTGGCCGGCAACAGAAAAATCTCGCCGGCCTTGATCGGGTAATTGACCCGTTTGCCGTCCTGCATGGTCATCAGCAGCATTTCGCCTTCGAGCTGGTAAAAAAACTCCGGGCCTTCGTCGTAGTGGTAATCCTTGCGACCATTCGGGCCGCCGACCACCATAACGATGAACTCGTCATTTTCGAACACCTGTTTGTTACAAACTGGAGGTTGCAGCAAATGCCGGTGTTCGGCGATCCATTGCTGGAAATTGAACGGTGGAATGATGGTCATCGGTGTTCTCCGGGGCCGCGTGTCAATCAATGGTGGCGATGCACTTCAGCTCGATGGCAATCGGCGTCGGCAAACTCAGAATCTCGACCGTGGTCCGGCAGGGCGGGTTGGTGTGGAAATACTCGGCCCAGAGTTTGTTGTAGATCGCGAAGTCGCGCTTCATGTGAGTCAGGTACACGGTGACATCGACCAGATTTTCCCAGCGCGAGCCGGACGCTTCGAGCACGGTGCGGACGTTGTCGAACACCGAGCGGCACTGCGCCTCGATATCGGCACTGACAATCTTGCCGTCGGCATCCAGCGTGACGCCGGGAATCACTTTCGTGCCTTTCTGGCGTGGACCAATGCCGGACAAAAACAGCAGATTGCCGACCCGGCGCGCGTGCGGGTAGGCGCCAACCGGCTCAGGCGCCTTGTCGGAATGGATGGCGGTATGGCTCATCAATGAACCTCGTTATGGGTCAGCACCGGTCTTGAGCCGGTAGTGGTGGAACGGGACGCGAAATTGGCCGGGGCCGTGACATCACAAAAGCGAAAGCAGAGATACAGCATAGCGCCGGATCCGGCGCCGGGAGGTCAGGCAGGAAAGCACTTGCAGCCGGAACGGCTGGCGAAGATGGCGCCGGAAGACTTGGCGTGGTGGGCGTAAGGGCTCATGGCACTGACGTCTGCGGTTGGAGCCTGCGTTATACCGGCCCGGCTGCGGCCGGGTCAAGTCGTGTGCCGCCGGCTCGGGTCATCGACGCGGCAGTCACGGTGGTCGCCAGTACCGACAACGCCCGGCATAATGCCGGGCCGTTTCCGCGCAACTGAAACACTGGTCAGTTGCGGTGGTCATGCGCCCGGTTTTGTCAGAAATCCACACCCGCAAAGGATTGTTTGAGGTCAGCCATGTTGTCGTCCGCAGAAATCGCCGCCCGTCGTCACCGTCATGCCCGCTGGAGTGAACAGGCCCAGCAATTGTTCGAACAGAATCCTGCCCGGTACTGGACCGGATTGGCGCTGCTCATCGCAGCCGGTTATCTGCTGCTGACCTTGACTGTCATGACGCCATTGTTGGTGCTGGTCGCGGTGGTTGCGGCGCTGATATTCAAACCGATCCTGTTTCTGCTTTTGAAGAAAGCGATCATTTTTCTGTTTGCCCTGATCTATTGGCTGTTCAAGTCGCTGTGGGTCAAAGCAGAAATCCCGCAGGGCTATCTGCTGAACGAGCAGCAATGCCCGGCGCTCTTTGCCGAACTGCAGGCATTGCGCAAGAGTTTGCGCGTGCCGACCATTCATCAGGTCTTGCTCGATGGTTCGTACAACGCTGGCGTGATTCAGACGCCCCGGCTGGGCCTGCTGGGTTGGTATCACAACACGCTGGTGTTGGGGTTGCCGTTGTTACTGACCGTGGATACCGCGCAGGCCCGCGCCGTGCTGGCCCATGAGCTCGGGCATTTGTCGCGCAATCACGGCGCGTTCGGCAATTGGGTGTATCGGCTGCGGCTGCGCTGGTGGCGCGTGCTGATGGTTCTCGACAATGCTTCCGAAAGCGGTGCTCGCGGCCTGGCCCAGACCATCGAGCGGTTCGTGTCCTATTTCAGTGCCTATACCCTGGTCTATGCGCGGCGCTGCGAATTCGAAGCCGACGCGGTTGCGGCCGAGCTGACCTCGAAACCGGTCGCGGCATCCGCGCTGGTCGCGACGCATGTCAGTGCCAGCTGGTTGGACGATGCCTTTTGGCAACCCACCTATCGCCGCGCCGATCATGAAGCAGAGCCGGTCGCTGATATCTATCAGCAACTGCGCGCATTCACTCAGCAGCAGTCGGTACCAGCGGCTGATGTCGAACGCTATCTGGCGGCATTGCAACGCCGACAAGTCGAAGCGTTTGACAGCCATCCGCCGACTCGCGAGCGGGTCGCTGCGCTGGAGCAGATACCGCAATGGCAGCCACCGACACAGCAAGCTGCAGAGCGCTGGCTGGGCCCGGCGCTTGACACCGTGCTGAACGATTTCAGTCGGCAATGGCGCCAGTACCACGCGGAAGGCTGGCAAAGCCATCACCAAAGCCTGCAGGCAGATCGTGAGCGTTATCAGGCCATCCGCACCATGGACGACCATGCGCTGAGCAAGGACGAGCAGTGGGATCTGGCGCGACTGACCGAGCGTTTTCAGCCGGACGCTGATGCGCTGGTGCTGTATCAGCGCTTTCATGACCAGTATCCCGATGATCTGACTGGCCAGTTTGTGCTGGGCCAGCGTTTGTTGGCGAAAAACGATGGTCGCGGCGTCGAGTACCTGACCAAGGCCTACGAAGAATTTGCCTTGCGCGAAGCGGTCTGCGCCTGTTTGGTTGATTATTTCATTGGCCAGGCCGACAGCGAGCAAACTGAACGCTGGGAGCGTCGCGCTCGCGAGCATCACGATGCCTTGCGAAGTGCTCAGGCCGAACGCGCCACACTGCTGAAAACCGACAGTTTTGAGTCAGCCAATCTGGACGCGGAAGCGTTGCAGCAGTTGCACTACAGCCTGCTGCAGACTGCCGCTATCAAACGGGCCTGGGTTGCCCGCAAGATCGTCCGCCATCCGGGGCCACCGGTTCATGTGATTGCCATCGAAGTCGGCGGATTTTTTACCAGCAATGGCAAAGTCCAGGCTGCCATGCAGGCGGCTGCGCATGGCATGCGTAACAGCATGCCGGTGCTGGTGGTGGCAACACAGGGCGGCACGGCGGAACTGGGGCGCAAAATCAAACTGGTGGGGCAGGCGATCTATCCGGCGTGAGAGGGTTGTCGCGCGCGGGCGCTGTTAGTCGTCAGAAAAAAACAGGGCGCATCGAGCGCCCTGTTTCGTTTTTTTGCAAATTCCTCCGATCAGGGAATCGCACTGGTCGTGTTGGCTAGAGTTTTGACCAGCTCATGCAGGAAGTCCCGGCCGTCATACAGCGATTGCACCCGGATGCGCTCGTTCAAGCCGTGGATGCCGCCGAGATCCGGGTCAATAAAGTACGCGCCAACGCCGTAGGTCGGAATGCCGGCGGCGCCGGTGAACTGCCCATCAGTGGCGCCACTCTGGAAAATCGGTAGCAGCGGCACGCCGGGATAAATTTTGCTGGCGATTTTTTCCACCGGCTGGGTGATGGCTTTGGTCAGCGGTGGCGCCTTGGTCGCCGGGCCGCGGATTTCCTTGGTGGTGACTTTGATTTCCGGATCGGCGACCAGATCTTCCAGCGTTTTTCTGACGCCTTCGATCGACTCTTCCGGGTGGATGCGGCAATTGACGTTGGCCGTCGCGCGCTGTGGCAGTGCGTTGGTCGCGTGCCCGGCTGACACCATGGTCGCGACGCAGGTTGTGCGAATCATGGCGTTCCAGAGCGGATCGTCGGTGATGAGGTTGCTGGCCGTCGCCGGCGCTTTCACCAACTCCCGCATCGCCTCACCAATGGCGCCGCTCTTGATGTCGGCCATCCTGCTGAAGTACTCGCGGGTGGCATCGTTCAAATGAATCGGAAACGCGTAGGCGCCGACTCGGCTGAGCCCGGCAGCGAGATGGTAGATCGCGTTGTTCTTGACCGGCTTCGAGCTGTGGCCGCCGATATTGGTGACTTCGAGCTGGTAGTTCTGCGAGGTCTTTTCACCGGCCTGCAGGCTGACCATCAGCCGTTTGCCCTGTTCATCCAGTTGCGCCATGGCGCCTTCGTTCAAGGCAAAGCCGGCGTCGATCAGCTCGCGCTTTTCGCTCGACAAATATTGGGCGCCGTTGAATGCGCCGCTGGTTTCCTCGCCGCAGGTCAGCGCCATTTTGATGGTGCGCTTCGGTTTGAATCCGTCCTGCAGAAAGCGCACCAGCGAATCGACCCAGACCGAGGCCATCGCTTTGTCATCGAAAGTGCCGCGGGCGTAGAAATAGCCGTCCTCTTCAATCAGCGTGAACGGATCGCGGGTCCAGTCCTCGCGCTTGGCTTCCACCACATCAATGTGGGCCAGCAACAGCATTGGTTTCAGTTTCGGATTGCTGCCCTGCAACACGGCGACCAGATTGCCTTCACGCGGATGCTCCGGCACGGTGATCAGGTGAATGCCCGACTCCGGCATGCCGGCCTTGCGCAGGCGCGCCGCCATTTTTTCGGCGGCCTCGGTGCAGCTGCCGGACGACAGGGTGGTGTTGGTTTCGACCAGTTCTTTGTACAGCTCGCGGTAGGCGGCTTGATCCGGTCGTAGCGTGTCGGTGGCGTTGGCGGTTTGCGTCAGGGTAAGCAGCAGGGCTGCGCTGAGGCAGGTGATGAACTTGTTCATGTGAGGCCATGGCTCGGTGTGGGCGAGGTGGTTGGCATCGTATAGCAATTGGCCTGAGTGATGTTGCGCTCAGTAAACGTACTTGCTGCTAGTCGAATGCTTAGTGCCCCCTCCCCTGCGAGGGGGAGGGCTGGGGTGGGGGCTGAATTACGAGATGCTATTCGAAAACCGTCTCGTATTTTGAGAGTGCCGGCTCTCGCGCCGGCGGGCGAGATACTTTCTCTTGCTCGTGCAAGAGAAAGTATCCAAAGAGAACACGCCCCACGCGCCAGAATCGGTTTGGTTGCTTCGGCCGACTCCGCCCGTCGCTTCGGCGTTAGCGGCTTCGGGCACGTGCTGATGCGGCGTCCTGCCTTATCAGCACTGCGCAAGCCATCCGGGCTTGCGCACCCGGCCGCTAACGCCGAATCGCCGGCTGGCGCGAATGGGGGCCCCGTTTTCTAGCTGAGCCGGATGCTTCGGCAATACCACCCAGCCTGTCATTTCGGCGAAAGCCGGAATCCATTGTCTTCTCTACATCAAAATCAAATTGGATTCCGGCCTTCGCCGGAATGACAGGCGTGATTTGCTTTTTTTGGCGCGCAGCGTGCTTTTGACTTCCCCGCCCGTTCGACGAGCCGAGCAGCGGAATGGAGTCTGGGTTAACAGCCCGCAGCGTAGCGAAGGGGCGAGGCAGGACGCCGAAGCCTTTTGTGACTGCACAAGGATGTGCTGTCACAAAAGCCCCAGACGGAATGAGCAGCACAGGGAACCGTGCGAAGCACGGCTCGGAGCCTGGCAATGTTCTTTGGTGACTTTCTTGCGCCAAGAAAGTCACTCGGCCGCCGGGCCGAGACCCGGCAGCGGCCTTCAATTACGAGATGGCTTTTGGAGGGAAGTGAAAAATGTATCCGATTGAATCTGAAAATCGAATGCGTCTAAATTACTTTAGGCGCTTCAATTCCACCTCTATAGCAAAACTTGCCACTCGAATTTGACGATTCTGCGGGAGTGTATGGAGGGGTGAATAGCCATGGAGAGGAAATCAAAGATGATTCTGAACATTGCGCTTCATTCAATAATGCAAAGTCGACAATCTCATATTCCGCGCCAATAAGGGCTGCATCCTCTTGCGAAAGCTTTTCGACGCTTATGAGCCAGGGATTCACTGAGTCACCAAATTTCGGGCTATGGCTAAGCATCGTCGTGGTGAGCAGCGCTGGGGGGCTATTTTTCGACAGTGCTTGGAAAGTGTAAAGATAGTATCCCCCAAAGCGAAGGCAGATGGTGCATTCTGTCTCCTTGCAGTCTGAGGCTGGCTCATAGTTGGAGATCGACCCGTTAACGTAGCGGCCAATAAATACAGTCGTATTTTCAGCATGAGCAGTGAAAGCGGTAAGTGATAGCCAGAGTGAGGCGATGATTGGCGCATTCATAATTTAATACACACATTCTTCGCCTCAGTAAAAAACCTCAGCGCCTCCACTCCACCTTCCCGGCCAACTCCCGACTGCTTGACCCCACCAAACGGCGTCCGCAAATCCCTGAGCAACCAGCAATTCACCCAGACAATCCCGGACTCCAAAGCAGCCGCCACCCGATGCGCTCGTTTCAAATCGGTGGTCCAGACACTGGCCGCCAAGCCATAGGCCGTGCCATTGGCGTATCCCACAACCTCGTCTTCCGAATCAAACGGCGTAATTGTCGCGACCGGGCCGAAAATCTCTTCCTGATTGGTGCGGCAATCCGGCGCCAGATTTTCGAACAGGGTGGGCGCGATAAACCAGCCGTTCTGACAACGGCCTTCCGGTTTGACGGTGTGGCCGCCGGTCAGCAGCCTGCCGCCTTCCTGTTTCGCCAGTTCGATATAGGACAGCACTTTGTCAAAATGGAGTTTGGAGACGATGGCGCCTTGTTGATTGCCGGCATCCATCGGGTCGCCGACTTTCAGGGCTTTGACTTTGGCGGTCAGGGCATCGCGGAATTTGTCGTAGATACTGCGTTCGACATAAATGCGTGAGCCGCACAGACAGATCTGGCCTTGATTGCTGAATGCCGTACGCATCACTTCATTGACGGTCTGGTCGAGATCGCAGTCGGCGAACACCACGGTCGGGTTTTTGCCGCCGAGTTCCAGCGACAATTTTTTGAATACCGGTGCGGCGATGCGGGCGATATGTTCGCCGGTCTTGGTGCCGCCGGTGAACGAAATGGCTTTGATCTGCGGGTGACTGACGATGGCATTACCGCACTTGCTGCCAAGACCGTGGACGATATTCAGTACGCCCGCTGGCAGGCCGACTTCGCGGCAGATGTTGGCGAGCAGGAACGCGGTCATCGGCGTGACTTCGCTCGGTTTGGCGACGACACAGTTGCCGGCGGCCAGTGCCGGGGCGATTTTCCAGCTGAACAGGTACAGCGGCAGATTCCACGGGCTGATGCAGCCGACTACGCCGATCGGATCGCGCAGCGTGTAATTGATAGCCACGTCCGGCATGGCGTGGCTCTCGCTCGGCCACTGGGTAATGGCGTGAGCGAAGAAACGAAAATTGTGCGCGGCACGCGGAATGTCGACCGTGCGGGCGAGCCAGACCGGTTTGCCGTTGTCCATGCTCTCGGCTTCGGCCAGCGCTTCGTTCCAGTGCTCGAGCTTGTCGGCAATGGCACTGAGCAGGCGTGCCCGCTCATCGACGCTGGTGCGCTTCCAGGCCGGGAAGGCGGCGCGTGCAGCCTGCACGGCCAGTTCCACATCGGCAGCATCGGAGTCGGCGATGCGCGAATAGACTTCACCGGTCGCTGGTTCGTAATTGTCGAGCCAGTCATTGCTTTGCGCGGGCAACAATTCGCCGTTGATGTAATTCAGGATATCGGTCATGTCAGTTCTCGTGTCGCCTTTCAGTGGGCGCGAAAATCGTTGCTGCAGGTTGCGCTGAGCTTAACCACCCCCAGCCCCGCCCAGCCAAGCCCTGAGGGCTTGGCGCTTCGTGGGCACACAGTGCATTGGCACTGTGCTTTTCCCCCTCCGCCCTTGCCAAGGAGGGGAAAAAAGTTGGGTCACGCTGTGACAGCACATCGACCAATTGAACCGGTGTCAATCGATCCCCCTCCTTGTCAAGGAGGGGTTAGGGGTGGTTGAACTCCGTTCTTGCACTCGTCAGCTACGACGGCAAAAATCCGTACAAATCCGCACAACTTATCCGCCTACAAACACAGCGTGCGGCCGCCGTCTACCGGTACATTGATGCCCGAGACATAACTGGCCGCGGGCGACGCCAGAAAGGCAATCACGTTGGCGAGCTCTTCCGGTTCGGCAAAGCGGCGCAGCGGGATGCCGAGCTTTTCTTCTTCTTCGATGGCCTGCACGGACAGTCCACTTTTTTGTGCCTTGTTGGCGAAGATGGCTTCGAGGCGCGTGGTTTTGGTGGCACCCGGCAAGACATTGTTGACGGTGATGCCAAACGGGCCGAGTTCGCCGGCCAGGGTCTTGGACCAGTTGGCTACAGCGCCGCGGATGGTGTTGCTGACGCCGAGATTCGGGATCGGTTGTTTCACCGACGTGGAGATCACGTTGATGACGCGGCCATAGCCGGCGGCTTTCATGCCGGGCAGCAAGGCCTGCAGCAAAATCTGATTACAGATCAGATGCTGGTTGAACGCGGCAAGAAATTGTTCGGCGGTGGCGGCATGGGCCGGACCGGGCGCCGGGCCACCGGTGTTGTTGATCAGAATCTGGCAGCTGTCGCCGCGTGCCAAATAATCAGAAATAGCGTGGCTGACGGCGGCAGGATCGGAAAAGTCGGCCGATACTTGTTGGTGCCGCTGGCCACTGCCGGTCGGCAAGCTGGCCAGTGCAGTCGCCAGCTTGGCCGGGTCGCGCGCCAGCAGCGTCACTGACGCGCCCTGCGCTGCCAGACATTGTGCGGTGGCAAGGCCAATGCCTTGGCTGCTGCCGCAGACAAGCGCGCGGCGGCCATCGAGACGGACGTTCAGGGACAGGTTTTGTGGCGAAGCGCCGGGCGTGTTGGACATGTTCTGGTACCTCTGTGGGATGTGGATATTTAACCACAGGGCATTCGTGTGCGGCTAAATGCCGTGAATTAGTCGCCTGCAGCGCAGTCGGGTGCTGCGGTATAGTACGCGCCCTTTGGGGCCTGAGTCGGAGCCGATGAGTACGCATCACGAACTTTTCAAGAAGCGGATTGCTGTCACTGCCTTGAAACCTGGCATGTTCGTCTGCGAGCTGGATCGGCCGTGGTCGCAAACTCCCTTTCTGTTTCAAGGTTTTCCGCTGCTGTCAGCCGACGATGTGCTGGCGGTGCAACTGCATTGCGAATTTGTCTTCATTGATGAATCGCGCGCTATTGATATCGGGACGCCAGCACGGCGTCTGATGCTGGTGCCGCTGGCCGGTGAAGCCGACGCCGAAGCCGGTCATACGCCGGAGGTGACGCTGGCCGAAGAGGCCGAGCATGCCGGCTTTGTCCACGCCCACGGCAAAGCGGTGGTCGAAAAGGTCTTCAGCGATGTGTTGGCCGGTCACGCCATCCGGGTGCAGGATTGCCGGATGCTGGTGCGGCAATGTGTCAGCAGCCTGGTCCGCAATGAAAACGCCTTGATCTGGTTCTCGCGGCTGAAATCGCGCGATGAATACACCGCGCTGCATTGCCTGAGCGTATCGGTGCTGGCGGCCGGTTTTGCCCGCTTTCTTGGCCACAGCCAAACCGAGATGGAAGAGATCGCGCTGGCCGGCCTGCTGCACGATGTCGGCAAAATCCAGCTCGACCAAGCCATTCTGAACAAGCCGGAAAAACTGACTCCGGAAGAATACGAGCACGTCAAACAGCATTCGGAATTCGGCTATCAGTTGCTGACCGAACAAAGTGCTGGCGACTGGCCGTTGATCGCGGCGCGCAGCCATCATGAAAGGCTCGATGGTCGCGGCTATCCGCAGGGCTTGAAAGCCGAAGAGATTCCCTATGTCGCCCGCCTGATCGCGGTGGTCGATTGTTACGACGCCATCACTTCACACCGGGTCTATGATGCCGCGCGGTCGACCAGCAAGGCCTTCCGAGTGCTGATGGAAGAGAAAGGCCGGCACTTTGATGAAATGCTGGTGGAAAAATTCATCGAGTGGATTGGCGTTTATCCGGTCGGCGGCATTGTCGAATTGCAGACGGGGGAAATCGGCATTGTGGTCGCGGTCAATCCGCACCACCGGCTGAAGCCGGCGCTGGTCGTTGTGCGCGACGAGCTGCAGTTTGTCTGTCAGCCGCGCTATCTCGATTTGGCCACCGGCGAATTAGACCGCAACGGTCAGCCGTATCGCATCCGCGAAAGCCACCCGAACTACGCGTTCGGCATCGATATTCAACAGTACGAACGTCAGGGCCTGTTCACCGCGAAATACCTGACCGCGTCACCATTGGCCGCCAACGGCTGAGTCTTGTTGTTCACGCCTGATCATCCGCGTTTTGTCGTCCGAACATCACTGCTTGCTCGTCATGCTCAACATGCTCAAGGCGTCGTGGCCGGTTTGACCGTTTGCTGCAGCAGTCGGTTGAAATCCGGAATGGCCATCGGCCGATAGAAGTAATAACCCTGCACTTCATCAATGCCTTCGGCCTGGACCAGATCGAGCTGCGCTTCAGTCTCCACGCCCTCGGCGGTGATCTCCAGCTGCAGGGCCCGGCACAGTGTCACGATCGATGACAGCAAGGCCCGGCCGCGCGGTGACATGTCCAGATCGGAAATGAAGCTGCGATCAATCTTGACCCGGTCGAGTGGCAGTTCTTTCAGATAGCTGAGTGACGAATAGCCGGTACCGAAATCATCGAGCGCGATGCTGAAGCCGGTGTCGCGCAGCCGCTGCAGACGATCGCGGGCGAAGGTGATGTCTTCCAGCAAAATCGATTCGGTGACTTCCAGCTCCAGCATCTTGACCGGCGCATCGGACAGCCGGATAGCTTCGTTCAGCACCGCAAACAGCAGTTCGTCGCGCAGCTGCCGGCCGGACAGGTTGATCGCCAGATTGATCGCTTGTGAATTGCGTTGCCACTGCGCCAGCAGCCCGGCTGCTTCGCGGATTAACCAGTGGCCGATCGGCACAATCAAACCGAGTTCTTCCGCCAAGGGAATGAAGGTAGCCGGCGGCACCCGACCGAGTTCTTCCGGTTCCCAGCGCAGCAGCGCTTCGGCGCCGGTGATGCTGCGCGTGGCCAGTCGCACTTTCGGTTGGAGGGCCAGGGTAAATTCGCCGTTGTCGACGGCCCGCCGCAACAGATTGCTGAGCTTGACCCGGTGCAGCAGGTTCTCGTTCATTTCCGGTCGGTACAAGGCAAACCGGTTGCGGCCTTCGCGCTTTGCTGCGTACATGGCGGCATCGGCTTGCCGCAGCAACTGGCTGGCATCGGTGCCATGCACCGGCGCGACGGTAATGCCGATGCTGGTGGTGACGGTAATGTCCTGACCAGCAAGCTGGAACGGATCATTCATCGCGTTGACGATTTTCTCGGCGACCAGCAGATACTCGTTCTTTTCCGACTCGATCAGAATCGCGAATTCATCGCCGCCCCAGCGTGCCACCAAGTCGCGTTTGCGCAGCGTCTGCTGCAAGCGTTCGGCTACCTGCAGCAACAGTGCGTCGCCGGCGTGATGACCCAGGGCATCGTTGATTTCCTTGAACCCGTCCAGATCGAGGAACAGCACCGAGATTTGCTCACTGTCGCGCAGCGTGGGCAGCTGATGATGCAGACGCTCCTGAAACTGCTGGCGATTGGGCAGTTGGGTGACGGCATCGTAACGGGTCAGCCGTTCGACACTTTCGGCGGCGCGCCGCCGCTCGCTTATGTCGTGCAGGGACAGCACAATCTGGGTCAACTCGCCAGCGCTGTCGCGGACCTGGCTGCTGGCAACCTCGACTGGCGTGCGATTGCCCTTGCGGTGCAGACAGCTCAATTCGCCGTGCCAACTCTTTTGACTTTGCCAGATGGTCCAGGGGAACTGGCCGTCGCTATCGAGCAGCAATTGATCCAGCTTGGTGCCCGACAACTGATGCATGTCGATGCCGAACAAATCCGCGCAGGCCTGGTTGGCCTGCAACACCCGGTGGTCCGGCGCCAGCACCACAATGGCATCGCGGGTGTTGGCAAACGCTGCCGCCAGCAGGCGCAAATTGTCTTCCGATTCGCGCTGTCCGGTGATGTCTTTGCGGGTGCCGCTGATGCGCAGCGCCATGCCGTTGCGATCGCGTTCGGTGGCGCGACCGCGCACCCGCACCCAGCGCCAACCCTCCGGTGCTTTCGCCCGGTATTCGGCCGCATAGTGTTCGGCATGACCAAACAGATGGGCATTCCAGGACAGCATCGCCGACGGGAAATCATCGGGATGGATGCGCGCCGTCAGCTCCAGCCAATTGACGGTTTCCAGCGTTTCCTGACCATCCGGATCATTGAAGTAATGCAGTTGCATCGAGTCGGTGCCGGCATCCCACTCCCAGATCATTTCGCCGCTGCCCCACAGCGCCAGACGCAAGCGGTGCTGTGCGTCCGACATGCTGGCCAGTGCGCGCTGCAAGGTCTCATTGCTCTGATACAGCTCGCGCGATTTTTCCGACAGCAATTGCTCGGCACTTTTGCGCGCTTCGCGTTCGCGCTCCAACCGGCGCAGCAGCAGCGCCGGATCGCTGGCGTCGGGCAGGGCGCTGGTGCTGGGCTGCGCGCTGCTGTTGGTTAGGGAGTCGTGTTCGTGGCTCATTGGCGAATCAACTCAAAACGGGCGCCGGCCTGACCATCCTGGCTGGGCAAGTTCTCGCGCAGCAGTTGCAGCGGTTCCGCGTAATGGCGGATGCAGCCGCGAATGAGGCCCTCGGCCAGATCGGCCATGTCGCGTGCCGAGCGATACAGCAGCACTAGCCGGTCCGGTTCGTGACGTTCAACGGTGAAGCTGGGCAACTCGGCATGGCGATAGAGCTTGTGCACTTCGCGGTGGATGTGGGCATCGACACTGGCCAGCAGGCTGAAGCAGTCCGGCTGGTCGGCAAACATGGCGGGATAGAGCGTCAGGAAGCGGCTGAACAGGTGTTCACCAAAAGCCTGCACCAGCAGTGGCACCGGCTGCTGCGTTTGCCGCGCCAGCGCGTCGACCAGTGCCAGCATTTCCTGATGCGGATAGTTGCCGACGGCGGTGTAACTGCCGCCGCTGGCAGGCTGCACGGCGGTCAGTAGTTGGTCGGCCAGGGCCGGCGACCAGCGCTGTTCGACCATTTCCAGAAATTCGGTAAAGACCATGCCGAGCACTGTCGGACGCTCCGTGCCGGCAATCACCGACAAAGGGAAAACACATCTGGAAAGTTATAGCTGGCGGGCGGTCAGTCAGCCAGTAAGGCCCGGTTTACCGGCCCGACTCGGTCAAACACCGAGGTAGCGCTTTGGCTCTGTTGCGCCGCAACGTGCACCAAGGTGCGAGATGTTCTACGCTGGACCGAGGTCACATGAGTGGAGACTCATGCTGGCCGCGACCGTCGTGCTTTGGCCGGGTGCATCCCGTCACCTGTCTCTGCTGAAGCTGATCGCCTCTGGGGTCGTTCCGACCCTGGCAAACCCGAGTACCGGTACTGACGCAGCCGTTTGTGCGCGGCCCGGTTTTTTCGTTTGGGCGAGGAGGCCAGTCATGAAATCCATCAGCAAGCATGCTGCATCAGGGCGCCGGAGGGGCGCATTGATGTCGGCGCTAGTACCGTATTTCTTGTCGTTTGTTGTGTCTTGCTTTGCCGCGCTGCCGGCGGCGGCCGAGCAGGGCGATTACAGTGCCTGGCAGACCTTTCTGAATTTGTTTTCGGCGCCGAAAGCCGACAACAAAGTCACCGCCGATCAGCGCACCGGGCCGTATCCGCTATTGGCCAATCCGGCCGGCTTCAGCAGTTTTGCCCCAACCAATTACTACGCCTGGCAAACAGTCAAACTGGCGCCGGAAACGGGAGCGGTTTGCGGCAACGGCTCGACCTACAAGTTCTTCGTCAACCGGGTGCCGAATACCAGCAACACGATCATCTATCTCGAAGGCGGTGGCGCCTGTTGGGATTACGCCTCCTGCACCGGCGCCAGCGGTATCCGCGGTGCGCGCAATCCGAATGGCATTCCCGATGATTACATGAGCCTGATGAATCCGGGTGCCAGTCTGGTGTCGCCGTTCGTGTTCCGCTTGCATCCGTGGACCGCGACCAAGAGCCAGAATTGGAACATGATCTATGTGCCGTATTGCACCGGTGATATCTATTCCGGTGACCGGGTCGCGTTGTACACCGATCCGGCTGGCCAGAACTCACCGCTGGTTTGGCATCACAACGGCCTGCGCAACATGCGCGCGGTGCTCAGCTGGCTGAAAGACAATCTGCAACGGCCGGCACAACTGCTGACCACCGGCTGCAGCGCCGGTGGTGCCGGCTCGCTGACCAACTATGCCCATATCCGCCGCGACATGGCGCCGAGCAAAGGCTTTTTGATCGATGATTCCGGTCCGGTGTACAGCGCGCCGGCAGGTGGCGATCCGGCTCAGTATCCGAGCATTCCGCTGCAGACCCATATTCGCAATGTCTGGGGTTTGAACAGCGGTCCGTTGCCCTACATGCAAAGCGAGCTCGGCAGTTACGGCTTGAACCTGAATGATCTCGGTACGGTTTATCCGGCGCTGTCAGCACGCTGGAGTGGCGACCGGATGGGCCAGACCCATTTCTGGCAGGATCTGAATTATTCCTCGTACTCGTATGAGCGTTGGTACGAAGACATCTACAACGATCCGGATCAGGCCAGTCGCGAAGCCAAAATTCATGCGCGCTGGGGCATCGATACCAATCGGCTGAAAACCAAACTCGAAGGCTTGAGCAATTTCGGCGGCTATTTCCCGCAATACCGGGCGGTCAACGAAAGCCATTGCACCTCGATCATCGAGTTTGCCAACAGCGACATTCAGGAACGCAATCTGCAGCTGGATGATTTCGTCAACAACATCCTGAATGGCAGCGGCGCGGTGCTGGATGCGTCGGAGTCAACTCCGGCCGCCGACTATGCCAAACCATTCAATCTGTTGTACTGGACGCTGGATCAGCTGCTGTAAGCAGTGAACTTTACTCCCTCTCCCTGGATGGGAGAGGGCTGGGGTGAGGGTGATCTCGCCGCGTGAATGAAGACCATCCTACGCTGCCGAATAGTTCACCCTCATCCAAACCTTCTCCCGTCAAGGGAGAAGGCTTATTCGCGCAATCAAGGACCTGTGGCGCCCGCGCCCATCGTGGCAATGCGCGCCTGCTCCAAGCGTTGGCGCAGATATTCGTCACGCGACAGGCCATCGGGAATGACCGTCATCGCCAGAACTTCATTGACGATGTCGTTCTCCTGCCGTTTGTAATCGATGAATTTCGGATCCGGATTAGCCAACCAGGCTTGTTCCCGCGCATCCGAAATGGCTTTGTACTGATCGATCAGTGTTTTGGCTTTGGTTTTGTAATCGTCATCGCCGCTGCTGGAGTAACGCAGCATCGCCAGCTTCAGCACTAGCGCTTCCATCGGCACCAGCTTGCCTTCCTGCTCGTACTTGTTGGTGCCATCCATCAACTGACGCAGCTGGGCCTGCTTTTCCTGCTCGCTCAGTTGATCGGCGTGATCAAAAAAACCACGACTGTGCTGCTGGAAATCCGTATAGGCCTCATAGGCGCGAACCAGTGGGTGCTCGCGCAACGACCCAGGTCCAGGCTCGCTTCCAGCGTTGCGGCTCTCTGTAACCGTCGCAACGGTGGCTGCTGGCGGGACCGATGCGGACTCCCGCGCCAGCCAGACCGTCGCCAGCCCGATCAAACCAGCAGCCGCCAACGTGATGATGACCAGACGCTTGTTCATATCAGCTCCGGATTTTTTGATACTAACGTCCACATTCCACTGCATCTGACGTCAGACTGCAATGCCCACCGCTGCGATGAGCCAGCAGGGCACGCAGTGTCGGTTTTTCTTACAAACAGTGGGCGCTGGTTGGCGCAAGTTGGTTCTAAATGATTAATTCCATTAGAACTTTCCTCTCGTAGCTGACCAAGGTTCAGATCTTGCTTTGTCCCGCAGACGCCCAGAGCGGGATAACCATTCGCCATCAATCGGATGGCACCAAGGAGAACAATGTGAAGCAGTTTGGTGGACTGGCGCTGATCGCCACGCTATTTGCCGGTTCGGCGTCAGCCGACTTGGTCGATCTTGAATTCACGCCATATGGCGCGCTCATTAATCAGCACTACGACGGCAGCAATTTCACTTCGACCGTGGTTGCAAGTGTTGATGGTGCCCAACAAACGCAGCTGTCCATTCCAACTGGCGCATTGACGACGCAGTATCTGGGCAGTTACCACGATGACTGGAATCAGGCCACCATTACTGATGGCTATAGCTCGTTTGAGAGCTACGCGCTGGACCCGGTAGCGCAGCCGTTCATCGAGTTGCTGAGCGGCTATTTGCCGGCCAGCTTCAACAATCCGCAAGGCTATTCGGTGCTAAGCGCCGGTAACTGGTTTTGGGATTACGATGTCGAAGCCGAACTCAGCGGTTCAGTCGATTACGGCAGCAACTATGTTGCGTTCCAGTTTCAGCGTTTTGAAACCATCGACAGCAGCACGGACGAGCTCGGTACGTCGACCACGAGTATCTATCGGCAATTCAATTTTATGATTTCACTGGCCGATCTGCCGACTTCAGGTGCCGATGTCGTATCGCGCAGTGCTGACGATGTTCGTGCCTTGTTTAACGGACTCAACGGTGAAAGCGGCTATTTCTATACCTCGGTTGGCGTACAGCACGACCGTTGCGAGCAAAACAGCTGCTGGCAAAGCAGTTTCGACAGCTGGCAGATTGCCGGCCGAGTCAGTGCGCATGGCGAGCGGACCATTGATGTGCCGGTACCTGCCACGGTGCTGCTGTTGGCGCTGGGCCTGCCATTGCTGCGGCGCAATCGTCGCGGTTAATGCGTGATTCGCTGAAACAAAAAGCCCCGGCATTGCCGGGGCTTTTTGTTTGCGGGTCAGAGGAACCCGATATTAATGCTTGAGCGCCTTGAAGCAACGTTCGGCCGCATCGACTGTCGCCGCGATATCGGCGTCGCTGTGTGCGGACGAAACAAAGCCGGCTTCAAATGCTGATGGCGCCAGATAAATGCCTTCATTGAGCATCAAGTGGAAGAAACGCTTGAACGCCGGAATGTCGCAGGCAGTCGCTTCGCTGTAGCGCCAGACGGTTTTGTCGGTGAAGAAGAAACCGAACATGCCGCCGACACTGCGGGTGGTCAGCGCGATTCCAGCGGCATCGGCCGCTTGCTGAAAACCGGCCATCAGCTTTTCCGTGTTGGCCGTGAGTTTGTCATGAAAGCCCGGTTTGGCGACGTGTTCCAATGTGACTAAACCCGCGGCCATTGCCACCGGGTTGCCGGACAGCGTGCCAGCCTGATAAACCGGGCCAAGCGGCGACAGTTTTTCCATGATTGCGCGTTTGCCGCCAAACGCCCCGACCGGCATGCCGCCGCCGATCACTTTGCCGAGTGTGGTCAAATCCGGCGTGATGCCGTACTTGGCCTGCACGCCACCGAGCGCGACCCGGAAGCCGGTCATCACTTCATCAAAAATCAGCACGCTGCCGTAGTCGTCGCAGAGCTTGCGCAGGCCTTCGAGAAACCCCGGCACCGGTGGCAACAGGTTCATGTTGCCGGCCACCGGCTCGACGATCACGCAGGCGAGATCGCTGCCATGTTCTTTGAACAGTGCTTCGACATTGGCCAGATTATTGAATTCGCCGACCAGCGTGTGCTTGGTGAAATCGGCCGGCACGCCGGGCGACGACGGCTCACCAAAGGTCAGCAAACCGGATCCGGCCTTTACCAACAGCGAATCGGAGTGACCGTGGTAACAGCCTTCGAATTTCAGCAGTTTGTTGCGACCGGTATAACCGCGAGCCAAGCGAATGGCACTCATCGTCGCTTCGGTGCCGGAGCTGACCATGCGGACCAGTTCGATGCTCGGCATCAGTGCCTTTACGCGTTCAGCCAGAATGATCTCGGCTTCGGTCGGCGCACCGAACGACAAACCGTTTTGGGCGACTTCGCACACGGCCTTAATCACGTCCGGATGGGCATGACCCAAAATCGCCGGACCCCAGGAACCGACGTAATCGATATAACGCTTGCCGTCTTCATCCCACAAATAAGCGCCGGCGCCTTTCTTGAAAAAGACCGGCGTGCCGCCGACTTGGCGGAAGGCCCGCACCGGCGAGTTAACGCCGCCGGGGATGGATGCTTGCGCGCGAGTGAAGAGTTGTTCGGAGCGGGACATGATGAGCCTCGTTGGGGTAACAATTGACAGGGGATCTTCCCGGTCTGCAAATCAAATAAAAAAAAATGGATTCCGGCCTGCGCCGGAATGACAGGAGTTGCAGCGACAACCACTGTCTGTCATTCCGGCGCAGGCCGGAATCCATGTTGATGTTCTACTGTCAGGTCTTGCCAACCAGAGAATCATAAAGATCCCGCCAGTCGGGGTTGTTGGCTTCGATCAATTTCAGCTTCCATGCCCGGTGCCAGCCTTTGATTTGCTTTTCCCGTGCAATCGCGGCGGTGATGTCCTGCGACTCTTCAAAATGCACCAGTTGCTTGATCTGGTAACGCCGGGTGAAGCCATCCGCTTCTCCCTGCTTGTGCTGCCATACGCGCTTAATCAATTCACTGGTTACGCCAACATAAAGCGTTCCACGCGGGTTGCTGGCCATGATGTAAACCCAGTACATCGGCCTTCCTCATCCATGAGATAAAAATGGATTCCGGCCTTCGCTGGAGTGAAAGGCTGGAATCGCGCCGACAACTTGGAACTCGCTCTCCAGATGTTCTGTTCAACCCTTGCGCACATTCTTCCAACTGATCGGCCGAGCGTAACGGTCCACTTCCTTGCCGACGCCAAGGATGCTGGCGAAAATCGCCATCCGCACCAGTACGCCGTTGTCGGTTTGCCGGAAGATGGCGAGGTTTGGGTTGTCGTTCAGATCGTTGTCGAGCTCGTTGGCGTCGGCACGCGAGTCGCGTGGCAACGGATGCATGATCACGGTGCTGGGTTGGCAGAATTGTGAATAGGCATATTGGTTGATGCGAAAGCGCCCGCGGTATTGGTTGGCTTCTTCCTTGCTCGCGAAGCGCTCTTCCTGAATCCGGGTCTGGTAAATGATGTCGACGTTGGCGATACCAACGGCGAGGTCCTCAGTCTCGACCACGGTGTGGCCGGCGGCCATCAATCGGTCGACGATCTCTTCTGGCATCGCCAGCGCTTTGGGCGAGACAAAAACAAAACTGATGTTGCGATACAGGCACAGCAACTGCGACAGCGAATGCACGGTGCGGCCGTGTTTCAGATCACCGACCATGGCAATGCGCAAGTTGTCGATGCCACGGCTTTTTCCGGCCATTTCCTGTTGCATGGTGAACAGATCGAGCAGTGCCTGCGACGGGTGTTCGTTGGCGCCATCACCGCCATTGACTACTGGGACTCGCGAGGCGCTGGCAAATTCGGCGACCGAACCCGGCTGCGGGTGGCGCATGACAATCAGATCGGAATAGCCGGACAGCACCCGGGCGGTGTCGTACAGCGATTCGCCTTTGGTCAGTGACGAGCTTTCGATGCCAACGGTCTCGCGCACTTCACCACCAAGCAGGTTGAACGCGCAGCCAAACGATACCCGGGTGCGGGTCGACGGTTCGAAGAACAGCGAGCCGAGAATGGCGCCTTGCAGCACCGTGGTCATTTTTTCCCGACGGGCGTAGGGCCGCATCGTGTCGGCGACTTGGAACAGTGATTCGATATTGGCGCGGTCGAATTGTTGGACCGAGAGAATGTGACTACCAAGAATATTCATGTCTGGTTTCCGCGTTTTGGGTTCCGAATTACGACGTGACGGGCACGGCGGAAAATCTGTTGTCAATTCAGTGCGAACGATGGGCAAGTCGGCTGGCAATTGATCGGAGCCGAGCGAGCGTTGAGGTCGCGTTCGCGGCGCTGGCACCGTGCGAGCAGAACGCTTTCGTTCGCTGCGCGAACCCGGATTACGCCGCTGCGCGGCTAATCCAGGCTACGCGATAACACCTGTCGTTTGCGCCCGACCTCGGCTACTCGAACAACGCCGCGTAGCGCCGCGCAGCGGCCTCGATATCGTCGGCGCCGAACACGCCGTGAATCGCGGCGAGCAAGTCAGCACCGGCCTTGCGCAATTGGCCGCCATTGTCCGGGGTCACGCCGCCAATCGCAAGCAAGGGCAGGGCAAAGCGGTGGCGGGCTGCGGTCAATGTGGCGACGTCGCAGGGCGGTGCCGACGGCTTGGTTTGCGAGGGAAAAAAACGACCGAAGGCCAGGTAATCGGCGCCGGCCGCCGCCGCCGCCGCGGCCAGTTCCAGCGAGCTGTGGCAGGTGACGCCGAGCAGCTTGCCGGGCAGCGCAGCCCGGGCAGCGGCCAGCTGGCCGTCGCTCTGGCCGAGGTGGACGCCGTCGGCATCGACCGCCAGAGCCAGGGCGACATCGTCATTGATCAGCAATTTGCCGCCGTGGCGGTGGCAGCAGGCTCGCAGCGCCAGCGCCCGCTCGCGCTGCTCGGCCGGGCTGGCGGCTTTGTCGCGGTACTGAATCACGCGGGCGCCGCCGCGCAAGGCGGCCTCGACTCCGGCCAGCAGCCGGTCGCCGTGCAACAGGTTCGGGTCGGTGATGGCGTACAGGCCGGACAACGGGGCGGGTGCCATGGCAGGGTTTCGTGTGTGAACGCAGGCCGGCATTGTCGGCGAGCTGGGGCGGCGGCGCAAAGTGTAGGGATTTGTCAGGAAGCGTTGACCGGTCTCGCCAGCTGGCTGACAGTGGCGGCGCCGAGGCCGACACGGCCCCGGCGTGGCCAATTGCCCCGCAGCGCAGGAGTGGACATGCCTTTCGGTTTCAGCGCCTACCCGGTCGGGCTCAACCCGGCTGCCGTCCGTTACCAGAACAGCCTTAACGACGACGGTCAGCCGCGACCAATCGCCGAACTGGTCGACCAAGCCAGCCTCGATCCCGGTGAGCGCCGGCTGCCGATTTCGCGTTTTCCGCACCCCGGCATTCTGTTGTTCAGCCTGCTGTTTTACCTGCTGCCGCTGCTGATCCTGACCGGCTTTATTGGCTGGTCGTTGTTGACCCCGACGGCGTGAGCGGAATGCCGCGATGGCGGTTGCGCGCAAAAAAAACGGGCCTGCAAGCAGGCCCGTTGTCATTTCATCAGCCGCAAACGCGGTGATGGAGTTGACCACTCAGGGGTACGACGTTACGGCAGGGTGATCTTCCAGCTGTTGATGTAGCCGGTGTCCGCGGCGGCCGCATCTTTCACCCGCAGGTTCCAGGTGCCGGCACGCGGTTTGGCGCCAACCGCGACCGAATAGGTCTGGTTGATGTTGTCGGCGCTGCCGCCCGAGCGGTTGTGCAGGTTGTAGACCGTGCCATCCGGATGGATCAGATCGACGATCAAATCCCCCTTGTAGGTGTGCACGATATTGACCGCAACCGACACCGTGCCGGCATTGCCGGTACCGGTGACCGTGATCGGGCTGCTGACGCCGGTCGTGTTGTTGTCCGGGATGTTGTAGTCAGTGGTGTTTTCAAAGCTGGTGCCACCACCGCTGACACTGTAATCACCGACCAGCGACACGCCAGAGAAGGTCGAATACGCGCGCAGCATCACGTAGTAGGTGCCGACCTGCGGTGTGGCAAACGAGCAGGTTTCGGCGTTGCCATTCAGGTACGGCCGGCAGTCGTAGCTGCTGGTCGTCGGAGCGCTACCGAACTTCACATACATGTCGGCGTCACCGGTGCCACCGCTGGTGACAAAGCTCAGCGCCGTGGCGCCAGTCGGGACCGCCATGGTCCAGGTCTTGGTGGCGCCGGTGGCGAGGCCGATGCCGGTGACCGGCACGCCATCGCTCAGCGTGTCACCGCCCGGCGGCGGCGGAGGCGGCGGCGGCGGCGGAGGTGGTGTCCCGCCATTCAGGAACACGGTGCTCAGCAACTTGTTCGGGCCAGACGGAATGCCAGAGATTTTATTGCTGCTGGCATTGTTGACCAGTGCGCTGGTCACCTGCGCCGGCGTCGCACTCGGGTTGGCGTACAGATACAGCGCGGCAGCACCGGCGACATGCGGCGATGCCATCGAGGTACCGGACAGCACGGCGCTGGCGGTATCGCTGCTGATGCCAACCGAGGTGATGCTGGAACCCGGCGCGAAAATATCCACGCAGGAACCGTAGTTCGAGAAGCTCGACATGCCGTCGCTGCTGGTGGTCGAGCCGACGGTGATCGCGCTGGTGGCACGTGCCGGCGAATAGTTGCAGGCGTTTGCGCTGTCGTTACCGGCGGCGACCACGGTGGTCACGCCAGAATTGGTCAGGTTGGCAACGGCGTTATCCACCGCGGTGGAGGCGCCACCGCCCAGACTCATGTTGGCGACTGCCGGGTTGCTGTGATTCGCCGCGACCCAATCCATACCGGCGATGACGCCGGAATTGGTGCCGCTGCCATCGCAGCCGAGCACCCGCACCGGGTGCAGCGTTACCGCTTTGGTCACGCCCCAGGTGGTGCCGCCGATGGTGCCGGCGACGTGCGAGCCGTGGCCTTGGCAATCGTTGGTGCCGTTGCCGTCGCCGACCGCGTCATAACCGTTGCCGACCCGGCCGGTGAACTGGCTGTGGGTCGCGCGAATGCCGGTGTCGATGATGTAGGCGTGCACGCCGGCGCTTTCCGGATAGACGTAGGTCTGGTTCAGCGGCAGATCGGTTTGATCGATACGGTCGATGCCCCAGGTGGCATTGCTTTGGGTGCCGATGGCGCGCACCACGGCGTCGGCCTCGACAAACGCCACCGCCGGATCATCGGCCAGTCGCTGTGCGCTGCCGTGATCCATGACCACGACGGCACCTTTCAGCACCCGTTCAAACGAGCGCTCAACCGACGCGCCATAGCGCCGGTTCATGTCCATCGCGACGGACATTGCGGTGCGGGTTTGAATGCCCTGCGCCGACATGGTGGCGTTTTCCTTGAACACGACGATGTAGCGGTTCGGGATCACGGATGGCGCATTGAGCCCGCGGATTTCGCCGGCCTGGACGGCGCAGGCAAACATCACGGCGCCGGCGACCAGTGTGGGCTGGAGCACGGATTTTATGGTGTGGTTTTTCATGTACAGATTTTCTCCTGGCGTTGCGATAGTTCCGTGCGCGCGAGGCGCACGTTCCCTGTCTTCGGCTCTTGGACGACTGGCCGAATGCTTCAATTCGAATAGGAGTAGGCGGGGGCGCGAAAACGCGCTAACGCGTGCGCACGCGATCGATAATCGCGGCCGCGATGGTGTGATGAGCTTTGACGAAATGAACCTGATCTACGACAGCCGACAGCATAAGGCCCCTCCGACCTTGGCGACGACCATACGTACCCACGCGAGGCGTGGTAAGACACGATGGGTGTGGTGATTCTGCTTGTTTTTTTGTTGCGACAGCGCGGCTAAAACTAGACCTGACGTGAACGGAAAGCAACCTGCAGGCGGCGCCTTTTTTGTAGTTTTTTGTAGCGCGGGGGTGAGGCGGTAATGGCGGTGTGGGCCCGTGCTTGTGAAGGTGATGCAGAGCTGTAAATGAAGCTGACAGTGCGGACCGTGGCAAGCGGTCCGCACCGGTGAGGCGCTTACTTCTCTTCTTCTTCGGCGTTTTCGGTTTCGCCTTCGGCTTCTTTGCTTTGCGCCCAGAACAGGCGATTGGGCATCAGCTGGCCGGCGCCGAGCGCATGGCCTTCCTTCAAGGCATTGAAGGTGTATTCCTGCGCTTCATTGATGGCATCAAACAAATTCAAACCTTGCGCCATCAACCCGGCACAGGCCGCGGCCAGGGTGCAACCGGAACCGTGATACATCGCCGGCAGCCGTTCCCAATGAAAGGTTTCGGTTTCAAACTCGGCGCTGTACAGCGTGTTATGCACGACAACGGTCGGTTCATCGGCGCCGGTGATCAGCACGTTCTCGCAACCGAGATCGAGCAGCTCTTCGGCGCATTGCTCCAGCGAGTCGGCATCCGGAAACAATTGCCGCGCTTCGCGCGCGTTCGGCGTTGCCAGCGTCGCCAGCGGCAGCAATTCCCGCTTCAGGGTTTTGATGAAAATCTCATCGGCAGTAACCGTGCCGCCACCGGCCGCAAGAATCGGATCCAGCACCACCGGAATGTTCGGGTAGTTCTTGATGATCTCGGCAATGGTGCTGACCACCGCCGGGTTCGCCAGTAAACCAATTTTGATCACGGCGACGTTCAAATCGCGCAGCACGGCCAGCGCCTGGCCTTTGATCAGATCCGGCTCAACCGGTTCAAACTCATGAATGTTGCTGCTGTCCTGCACGGTCAGCACGGTAATGACGGGGGCGCAATGGCAGCCGAGGCTGACCAGGGTTTCGATATCGGCCGAAATGCCTGCGCCACCGGACGGGTCGTTACCGGAAAAGCAAAGAACGACAGGAGGTAGGGGGCCGGGCATGACTAGGTTCCAGAAACGAAAGGACGATGATGATACCAGAGCCCGGCGCCCGGATTAGTGCCGCCGACGCCGTTCCATCGCCGGTCGGCCGGTCGCTGTCCCGCTCACTGTCCCGCTCACCACAAAGCCCGCGCAGTCCGGCCGGCGGGCCACTACAATGCCGACCAAACCGTTGATCCCATGGGAGTCTCTGCTGTGCCCTATCGCAAGTTCATGTGCCTGGTCTGTGGCTGGATGTACGAAGAAGAAAAAGGCTGGCCGGATGACGGCATAGCCCCCGGGACACGTTGGGACGACATCCCGATGAACTGGGTCTGCCCGGACTGTGGCGCCCGCAAGGAAGACTTTGAAATGGTGGAAGTCGAGTGACAGTGACCGGCCCGGCCCTCACCGTTGGTCAACCGCCGTGGACGGCCTGGCCGCGGAACCTGTGGCGGGCGCTGCTGATTCTGTGGCTGCTGTTCTGGCTGCTGATGATTTTTGTCGCCGTGCAGGACAACTGGGATGACGACAGCATTCTCTGGTGGCAACCGCTGCTCTGGGAAGGTTCGTCTGCGGTGGTCGGCACCGCGATGACGGCGCTGATGCTGCGTTATGGCAGCCGACTGCAGCATCTGCTGGCGACGCCCTGGCACTGGTTCTGGCAGCATCTGAAATGGCTGCCGCTGGCTTCGCTGGTGTTCATCGTCTGCGCGTTTGGTCTGCGTCATGCCGTGTATGCGGCGGCTGGTTTGAGCTATCACCACCCGCCGTGGCCAACCGTCTATGTCTACGAAACCCTGAAGCTGGCGCTGTTTCTCGGGCTCTGGTTGGGCGTGGTGTTCGGCGTCCATTCTTTTCTCGCCTGGCGCGAGCAGCAGACCCGCTTGCACGCCATGCAGCAAGCCCTGACCGAAGCCAAATTGCAGCAACTGAAAGCCCAGCTGCAGCCGCATTTTCTGTTCAACACGCTGAACACCATTTCCTCGTTCATGCACAGCGATGTCGAGCGTGCCGACCGCCTGCTCATTCGCCTTGCCGATCTGCTGCGCGCCAGCTTGACCCTCGGTGAACAGAACACCATCCTGCTGCGCGACGAGCTGCAACTCGCCAAGCTATACGCCGAGATCATGACCGAGCGTTTTGGTCCGCGGGTCGCGCTGGAGTGGGATATCAGCGATGACTGCCTCGCGCTGTCGGTACCGGCCCTGTTGTTGCAACCGCTGCTGGAAAACGCCTTCAAGCACGCCGTCGAGCAAAGCCGCGAGCCGATTGCGCTTCACGTCAGCGCCAATCGCGACGGCGAGATGCTGCAACTGCAGGTCAGCAATTCGCTGCCGTCCACGCAGGGTGGCTCCAGCGGTCAAAGCCATAACCAACACCATCACCAAAACAAGAACGGCACCGGCATCGGCCTGCGCAATTGTCGCGAACGTCTGCAAGCGCTGTATGGCGAGCGCGCCAGCTTGCAGATTGAGCACACCGCAAACGCCCACCGCGTGCACATCCGCTTGCCGGTGTCGCCATGATCCGCGTACTGATTGTCGACGACGAAGCGCCGGCCCGCGCCAAACTGCAACGCTGGCTCGCCGAGCAAAACGCCTTCACCGTCATTGGCGAAGCCGACAACGGTCTCAGCGCCGCTGAAGCCATCGTCAAGCAGCACCCGGATCTGGTGCTGCTCGATATCCAGATGCCCGGCTTGAGCGGCCTCGAAGTCGCCGCGCAAATCGATGTCACGCCCGCACCGCTCATCGTCTTCGTCACCGCGTTCGATGATCACGCCATCAAAGCCTTCGAGCTCAACGCCGTCGACTACCTGCTCAAACCCTACGACAAAGACCGCCTGCTGCGCACGCTGAGCCGGGTGCAACAGCGCCTGCAAACGCGCCGCATGCCGGCAACTGCCGATACCGCCGATGCGACCGACACCGCGAATGCCGCTGACAGCGCCCGCCACACCGCCCGCGCCCTGCAACAGCAACAAGGCCCACTGAATCGCCTGCTGGTGCCGGTCGGTGAAGGCCTGCAACTGCTCGACGTCGACCGCATCCACTGGTGCCAAGCCGATGACAACTACCTGCACCTGCACACCGAGAACACCCGCTACACCCTGCGCCGCACGCTGCAAGATCTGCTCAGCCAACTCGACCCACGCCAATTCGTCCGCGTGCACAAATCCGCCGCCGTCAACCTGCGCGAAATCCTCCGGCTGGAACCGCTGTTCAAAGGGGATTACGAGATCGTGCTGCGCAGCGGCATGACGGTCCGGATGAGTCGACGATATAACGAGGAGCTGCTGCGGTTGCTGGGGAGTCGCTGAATACGGCGTTCTGCGTAGGTCGAGGTTGGGACATTCTTGGTGGAAAAGAAGTCTCAAGTGAGGCGAAAATGCTACTGCCTCACTTCAAGTGACGGTAAGCCTCAGCCAGGAGGCGGTGAATTGGCATAGATCGCAGCGGTAGCCTCGCCGCGGTCAAATGCCAAAATCCATCGAGTTACATTCTCGTTCTCGTAGTTAGTGCCAACGCCATTCTCTACCAATTGATGGTAAAACGGTTCACCTTCCTTGCCGATCAGCGCGTAAATATGCAGGTCCGCGCGTCGATCGCCGCCACGCCGAAGCCGGTCGGCTTGCGCATAGCTATCGTGCGGCAAGTCGACATAACAGAGACCCGTGCGGCATTCTACATGTAGAGCCTGAATCTTCTTATCAGCAGTACTGTTTATCACACTGTAGAACTGCTCCGTTACTTGACATAGCGATTCTTCGGTCGCGCTGGCCCATTCTTCGACACGGTCTTGTAATAACAGCTTGTGCATGTACTCCTTCATTCCGGCGGTTTCGGGACTAACCAGCCGACCGAATTCGAGGATGTCAGCGTTGCGGGTTGACAACAAATTATCGGGCATCCGACCGCGAAAATAGGTCTCCGTTGGCACCAATATGTGTTGTGCAGGATCGATCTGACTTGCCGGCGCGGGTGTCGCCGTCAAGTTAGATGCCACGGATTCGGCAGTTGTTTCCTGCAGGGTTACCGCTGCAGTCGGTGTTGGTTTCGGAAGGACGCCCCGTTCCGGCTCGGCGAGAGTAGCCAATTGTCGCCATTCCTGTGTCAAGACTCACCCGGTTGCCAGCAAAGCGGTCAGTAGTAGAGGCTTCCATAGCTGAGATGCCATCATCTGAGTTCCTTATGGCCCCTTGGACAACGACCTGCGCGAGAGTGATTGATACGACTGCAGGCAGATATGTTTGAAACGAGGAAAATCGCAAGTGAGGCAATAACGCGATTGCCTCACTTGCAGGAGTGTTGGCATCAGCCCGGAGGTGGGGAATTGGCATAGAGCACAGCGGTAGCCTCGCCCCGATCAAATGCCAAAATCCATCGGGCAACACTTTTATCCTCGTAGTTGGTACCAACGCCGTTCTTTACCAATTGATGAGCAAACGGCTCGCCTTCCTTGCCAACCAGCGAGTAAATGTGCATATCCGCTTTTCGGTCACCACCCCGCCGTAATTTGTCGCTCTCCCAGTACGTGTCATAAGGTAAGTCCACGTAGCACAGATCGGTACGACATTCCACATGCAAAGCAGCAATCTTGGTATTGGACGCGCTGTTTATTGCAGCATAGAACTGCTCCGTTACTTGCCGCAGAATTTCTTCGGTCGCGGAGGCCCATTCCTCGTCACGGGGCTGCGACAGCAGCTTGTGCATATACACCGCTCCACCGGCAGTATGCGGACTGATCTTGCGGTCGAACTCAAGGATATCGGCGTTGCGGATCGACTGCAGATTGTCCGGCATCCGGTCTCGAACATAGGTCTCCGTCGGCTCCGGCATGTCCTGTGTCGGATCGAGTGACGACGCCGACGTCGACGCAGCCGAGAATGTAGGTTCCACCGCTTCGGATGCGGTTTTCGGTCGGTATATCGTTGTAGTATCTGCTGGTTGCGGGAGGACAGCGCGTTCCGTTTCGGAGTGCGTTGCAGACTGTTGCCATTTCTGTGTCACGACCCACCCGGTTGTCAGCAACGCGAGCAGTAGTAGAAGCTTCCATCGCCACGATGTCATCATTTAAGTTCCTTCTGATCTCTTGGATAAGCGAACAAGCGTGATTCGATCATGTCATGCACTAGCGCGGGGAGAAATTTGGGTCGCCATCACTGCAACTGATGCCACAGCGGAGAAAGCCCCACCTACGCATCCAGCTTGAGAACGACTCTCCACTATCGTATGAATTTCCCCGTTGAGTGCGAGAGTCAAAGGTTCCTTCCTGGATAACCACACCGTTGTCGTCCACTGCCGCTATCACCACGTCGGTTGTTCCCTCATCTGGCCGATCGGCCCAGTTGGTATAGGTGCTATAGCCATTGTCTTCAGCCCAATCCAGAAACTCATCAACGGTTTCGTCGGCGAAGACGACAAGACTGCAGCACAAAGCCAACAGCAATCCCCCAAGTACATTTTTCATCGTTGCGCGTCCTTTTGCTTGTGACTTGCCTGATGGCAAGCGGTTATGGGTAGGTATTTATTTACTTGTGAAGACAGCAGTGACAATGGCCCAGGCCTAACTGCAACAGGTCGGCTGTTTTCCTGCACACTCGTTCCTGAGCAAGACGATTCTTAACCCCCTCCGTTCTAGGAGCGCAACATCGATTTGTATCTGGCTGTATCGTTTTGTAATGAGAAATTTGCTTTCTGCAAAATGGCTGAAAGGCGTGATTGCAACTTTCGCAATTGGATCAGGTAGGGAGTTGGGGGCATGGTGGGCGTCATGACGCATCATTTCTTGGCGATTTAAAAAAGCGGCGAGTCATGCCCGCCCTTCGTGGTTCCGCTCACCCTATCCCGGTCCCGCTCACCCCAAACCCGCTGCAGCAATCCACGCTTACCCTGAAACTTCCTCCACGCCCTTTTGGCCACGGAGGCATCATGACCACCATTGCTGCACCTACACCCGCGGAGCGGGCCGAGTTTCTGGACTGCTTGCGGATTATCGCCATCGGTTTCCTGCTGTTGTTCCATACCGGCATGTTGTTTGTCGGGTGGGGCTGGCATATCGAGAATGCCGAAACCGCCACGTCGCTGGTGATGCCGATGGATATCGCGCATCGGTTGCGGATGCCGTTGCTGTTCGTGATTGCCGGCGCCAGCATTTTCTTTGCCCTGGGTCGGCGTAGCACCGGCGCGGTGTTGAAGGAGCGGACGCTGCGGCTGTTCTTGCCGCTGGTCGCGGGCATGTTCCTGATCGTGCCGCCGCAGATTTACTTCGAGCGCCTGTTTCGTGGCCAGTGGCAGGGCGATTATTTCCATTACTACGTGGAAAAGGTGCTGCAGTTTCAGGCCTATCCGCAAGGCGATTTCAGCTGGCATCACCTGTGGTTCATCGTCTACCTGTTTGTTTACTGTCTGGTGCTGATGCCGCTGTTTGCCCGCTGGCGCAAGGGGCTCAGTATTCAGCCGGGCCGCTGGTTGTATGCGCTGGCCTTGCCGATTGGCATCAACGAAGCCGTGTTGAAACCACTGTTCCCGGAAACGCACAACCTGACCCGCGATTGGTACACGTTCAATCACTACGCGCTGCTGTTTATTTATGGTTTTGTTTTGGCGGCAGTGCCGGGTAGCTGGGATTGGCTGATGCGCACGCGACGGCAATCGCTGTTGGTGGGCGTGGCCTTGGTGGTCGCGATTCTGACTCTCAAGAAGACCGGTTTGCTGGTGGAAGACACACCGTTCGATGCGGTCACGGCCAATCTATTTACCTGGACGTGGTTGCTGGTGTTCTTCGGCTACGGCAAGCGCTGGTTGTCGTTCAGCAATGGCCTGCTGCGCTATCTGCGGGAAGCGACCTACCCGGTCTACATCCTGCACCAGACCGTGATTATCGCGATTGGCTACTACGTGATTCAGCAGCCGTGGTCTTGGGGCAGCAAGTATCTGGTGGTGCTGGGGCTGACCACGGTGATTTGCCTGATGCTGTATGAGCTGCTGATCAAGCGCGTTGCGCTGCTGCGCTTGCTGTTTGGCCTGAAGCCGCGGCGCCCGAGTCTGGCAGCGCCCGTTTCCGTGCTGCCGGTTGCACAAGCGGTTGGCGGTGACTGAGCGTGCAGAGTCGATGAAATCTGTCGGTGGCCGGTTGATTCCGGCCACCCAGGCCTCATGATCAGCGCCTGCCTTTGCTGGAGCTGGCCATGTCCGCCGCCGATTCGAACTCCACCGTCAGTCACAACGCCGCCGGTCACAACGCTGCCAGCGCCAATACCGAGCAGCCGAAAGCCAAGCTCGGTCAACTGCGCAAGTTGTCGGAGCTGCTGCGGCCGTATCGCAAACAGATCGCCATTGCCTTGGTGGCACTGGTGATCGCCGCCAGCAGTTTTCTGGTGCTCGGTCAGGGCCTGAAAGCCGTGATCGACAAAGGCCTCGCGACCAGCGCGCCGGATGCATTGAATCAGGCGATGGCGTTTTTTCTGGTGGTCGTGCTGGTGCTGGCCATGGCGACTTACGTCCGGTTCTATTTTGTCTCGTGGCTGGGTGAGCGGGTGATTGCCGATCTGCGCCGGCAGGTATTCGAGCATCTGTTGACGCTGTCACCGCAGTTCTATGAAAACACCCGCACCGGCGAAGCGCTGTCACGGCTGACCAATGACACCACGATGCTGGAAACCGTGATCGGTTCCAGCCTGTCGATGGCGCTGCGCAATGCCCTGATGTTGGTCGGTGGTTTGATCATGCTGTTTTTTACCAGCGTCAAGCTGACCGCGTTTGTGCTGTTGGCGGTGCCGCTGGTGGTGGTGCCGATCATCGTATTCGGTCGCCGGGTGCGTGGCCTGGCGCGCGATTCGCAAGCGCGGCTGGGCGATGCCAGTGCCTTTCTTGATGAAGCACTGCATGAAGTGCGCACCGTGCAGGCCTCGGTGGCCGAGCCGGTGATGAAATCGCGTTTCGCCGCCCATCTTGATGCCGTCCTCGGCACCGCCAAGGCAAGGATACGGGCACGGGCGGCGCTGATTGCCATCGTGATTGTGCTGGCCTTCGGCGCCATCGGTTTTATCTTGTGGACCGGCGGACACGATGTGATCGCCGGCCGCATCACGGCCGGGCAATTGTCGGCGTTTGTGTTCTATGCGGTGATCGTGGCAAGCGCCGTCGGCACCATAAGTGAAGTGTTTGGTGATTTGCAGCGCGCTGCCGGCGCGACTGAGCGGCTGATGGAATTGCTCAGCACCCGGCCGCTGATTACCGCTCCAGCCGAACCGCAAGCCTTGCCGACGCCGGTGCGCGGCGAACTGTGTTTTGAGCAGGTACATTTCCATTATCCGACCCGGCCCGACAGCGCCGCGCTGAATGATTTTTCCTTGACCGTGAAAGCCGGCGAGCGTGTTGCGCTGGTCGGCCCGAGCGGTGCCGGCAAAAGCACGGCGTTTCAATTGCTGCTGCGCTTTTATGATCCGGAAAATGGCGTGATCCGGCTCGATGGCCAGGACATTCGGCAACTTGATCCGCAGGCGCTGCGCTCGCATCTTGCTTTGGTGCCGCAGGACCCGGTCATCTTTGCCGACAGCGTGCGTGAGAATGTTCGCTTTGCGCGGCCCGAGGCCAGTGATGCCGAGGTGCGCTCCGCGCTTGAAGCGGCCTACGCGCTCGACTTTGTCGAGCAAATGCCAGGCGGGCTCGATGCGCAACTGGGCGAGCGCGGCGTGCGTTTGTCCGGTGGTCAGCGTCAGCGGCTGGCCATTGCCCGCGCCTTGCTCGCCGACCGGCCGGTGCTGCTGCTTGATGAAGCGACCAGCGCGCTCGACGCCGAAAGCGAGCGCATGGTGCAGCTGGCGCTGGATCGGTTGATGCAGAATCGCACCACGCTGATCATCGCGCACCGATTGGCGACCGTGCGCCATGCCGATCGCATTGCCGTGCTGGACAAAGGCAAGCTGGTCGCACTCGGCAGCCATGATGAACTGGTGCGTGACAATCCGTTGTACGCCAAGTTGGCGCGGCTGCAGTTTTTGCACGAGTCGGCCGAGTTGGAAGCAGGCTGAGCGCGTTTGCGACCAACGTTCTGACTCGCTTTTTTGATTGGCATTCTGACTGGCTTTCTGACAGGTCTTCTGATTGGCTTCGCGTTCGCTTTGCGCAGTGAATATGTCCGGCCGGATCTGCTCTCGTATCCTTCTCCCGCCGGGAGAAGGTGGCGCGCCGCGCCGGATGAGGGGCTCCGCTACACGCGACAATACCTCTCAGCAACTCTCAACAACTCACCGCAAACCGAAACTCTCAGCAGATTTTTACCAGCGCGTCCTCTGCCAGGCCAGCCGCTGGGCCACCGGTAAAAACGTCCAGGCGACAAACCGGCTTTGTTTTTGACCTTGCGCCATGGTCACGGTCTGGTATTCGGCAACCGGAAGTTGCTGCAAGGCGCGATGTATGCCCGGCAGATTTTCCGCTTTGGATACCAGCGTGCTGAACCACAGCACCTGTTTCGAGACGTCGGCACTTTCACGGATCATGCGCTTGATAAACGCTGCTTCGCCGCCGGGGCAATACAGCTCGGCCGCCTGACCGCCGAAATTCAAGGCGGGGGCTTCTTTGTCGCCATCCCGATTACCAGCACCGGACGCGCCGATTCGTTTGCGGTTGCCGCGATGGCTGCCGGCGTTTTTTCCGGCACTTGCGGCCAGCCCGCGCAATTTCCGTTCGGTGCCGGCCTGTGCCTCGGCCAATGACCGGTGAAACGGCGGATTGCACAGGGTCAAATCAAAGCGCTCATCGCGCTCAACAACGCCGGCAAAAATCCGTTCCGGTTGCGTTTGCCAGCGCAGGGCAATGTGCTCGCTCAAACCGGGATTGGCGCGGAGAATGGTGGCGGCATTGGCGAGTGCTGGCTGGTCGATATCTGCCGCGACAAATTGCCAACCGTATTCATGTTGGCCGAGCAGCGGATACACCAGATTGGCACCGGTGCCGATATCCAGCAGCCGAACGCGCGGGCCGCGCGGAATGACGCCGTCATTGCCGCGCGCCAGCAGATCGGCCAGGTAATGCAGATAATCGGCGCGGCCGGGGATTGGCGGGCACAGATACTGCGCCGGAATATCCCAATCGCGCACCTGATAGAACTGACGCAGCAAGGCCCGGTTCAGCGTCTTGACGGCCAGTGGATTGGCAAAGTCGAGCGTCAGATTGCCGTAAAGATTGGTGGCGACGAATGCCGCCAGCGCCGGCTCGGTGCTGATCAGGGCAGGAAAATCGTACGGGCCACGGTGGCGATTGCGCGGATGCAGCTCGGGCTTGGCGGTGGCCGTGGTTTTGGATCTGGCGCTGGCGTTGTCGCTGGCTTTGTCACTGGCCAGGTCGGGCGACCGGTTGGCGGACGTGCCGGGCGATGCGCCAGCGGTGTGGTGTCGACGGTTCATGCGCGACCGGAGCAGGGCAGAGATGAGCGCGGTGATGGTGCGTTACCGCATCAGAGGCCGGTCATCTTAGCGCATCGGCGGCTGGGCCGGTTTGCGCCGATTTGTTGCACGCGGCATGGCGGGCTGCGCCAGCACGGTCTTCAGTCGTCACCACGTCGCCGGTATTCACGGCAATAACATGCTTCGATAATGCCGGTTTTCGGCAAGACCTACATTCGGCAATACCAGCATTCGGCAGCAGCCGGCGGTCGCGCTATAGTGGCGGCCTGCCCGGCATCAGGATAGCTCGCCGTGTCTGCCCGCCCGCTCTGGATTGCCTTGATTGCATCGTTGGCCTCGCTGCTGCTGGGGCCACTGCCGGTGCGCGCCGACGATTTGCGCTTCCAGCGTTTCTATATCGAGCAGGGGCTGTCCGATGGTCACGTCAAAGCCATGCTGCAGGATCAGCGCGGTTTTCTGTGGCTCGGTACCCGCAACGGCCTGAACCGTTACGACGGCCACCGCTTCCAGTCGTATTACGCCCGTCCGGGCGATGCCAATACGCTGCCGTCCAGCGATATCAATGCGCTGGTGCAAACGCAATCCGGCGATCTGTGGGTCGGCACCGCCGACAACGGTCTGGCCCGGTTTGATGATCGCAGCCAGCAGTTCGAGCGGATCAATCTGGCCGGTGCTGCGGGTAGTCGCCGTATCCACGATCTGCTGCTCGATGGTGGCGTGTTGGCCAGCACTGACGATGGTCTCTGGCAGCAACAGGCCGACGGCAGTTTTCTGCAAGTGGCCGGCACCGCCGGCTTGGCGATGCTGGCCAGCGTGCGCGCCGGCGACACCCGCTGGAGCATCACTGCCGAAGGGTTGTGGTGGCAAGGACGTGACGGCCATGTCCGGCCGGCCGTTGATCGTTTTCCGGCGCTGGAAGAGCTGCGCGCGCGGCGCTTGCAAACGCTGTTTGTCGACGGCGATCAACAACTGCTGATTGGCACCGATAACGGTCTGTTCAGCTTGCGCACGGACAGTGGCGTGCTGGAAGAAAAGCTGGCGATCTGGTTGCCGGATTTGACCGGCTCCGGTCGGCAGGTGCTGAGCCTGCTGCGCGATCGCAACGGCCAATTGTGGATCGGTACCCGCAATGGCGTGATCGTCCGCAGCAACGATGGCCAGCGCATTCGGCATTACACGCCGGACCCGGCGGATCCGCATTCACTCGCCGACGAGCGGCCTTTTGCGCTGCTGGAAGATCGTGATGGCCTGATCTGGCTCGGCGGTTTGAACGGCATGTCACTGCACAATCCGGCGACCCGGCAATTTGAATTGCTGCGTCAGCACAGCGGCGACAACGCGCTGCAAAACAATTCGGTGATGAGCGTGCTGGAAGACAGCGCCGGTCAGCTGTGGGTCGGCACGTTTGGCGCCATGCTGCACCGGTTCAGCGTCGATCGCTCGGCGCTGACCATTGTTCCGGTGCAGGCAGAGCAAGGCAGTCAGCGTGATGATCTGGTGCTGAGTTTGCTGGAGCATCCGCGCGGCACCATTTGGGCCGGACAGCGGACGCGCGGTTTGACCCGTATCGATCAGAAAACCGCAGCTGCCCGGCCGGCACCGCAAGCCGCTGCGGCGGCCGTCGATCTGCACGCCGGCACCGTCTACGACATGACTCCGGCCGGTGATGACGCGCTGTGGCTGGCGACGCGCGCCGGTCTGGTTCGGTACCAGATTAGTTCCGGACAAACTGAATTGTTTGCGCCACCGAGCGAAAGTGGCGGCAGCGCTGACACCTGCTTGTACACCGTCACGCCGGGCCTGAAAGGCGAGCTCTGGCTCGGCGGCTGCATTCGCGCCGGCCTGCTCCGCTTTGATCCGGAAACCCGGCAATTTCAGCGCTGGCAATTTCATCCGGACGATCCGTACAGCCTGAGTTCGGACAGCGTGACCGCAATTCTGGTCGAGCAAAGTGGCCGTTTGTTGCTGACCACCGAAGGCGGTGGTCTGAACATTTTCGATCCGGCCTCGCAGCGGTTCAAAAGTTTCCGGATGCAGGATGGTTTGCCGGTCGATACGCTCTGGGGGATTCAGCGCCAGCGTGACGGCATTTATTGGCTCAGCAGCAACCGCGGGTTGATCCGGTTTGATGAGGTCAGCAACCAGTTTCTGACCTACACGCCAGCCGACGGCATTCAGGGCGATGAATTCAATCTGGGCGCCTGGACCACCGGTGCGGATGGCCGCTTCTATTTTGGTGGTGTCAGCGGCTTGACCGTATTTAATCCGAATCAATTGACGCCGCTCGGGCCGCTGCCGTCGCCAGTTTTTACCTTGCTGCGGCTGCGCAATGAGCCGGTCCCGTTTGCGGCCCGCGCCGAACGCGCGCCAGTCACCGGGCCGGAATTGAAACTTGGGTATGACGACACTTTGTTCAGCGTCGAGTTTTCCGCACTCAGTTTTGCTCATCCGCGCACGCTTGAGTACAGCTATCGACTGAAAGGGCTTGATGATCGCTGGATCACCACCAATGCCGACGCCCGGCAAGCGAGCTTTTCCAGTTTGCACGAAGGCAAATACATCCTCGAAGTGCGCGCCCGTGATGGCCGCTTTGGTGACTGGAGCGCACCGGCTCAGCTACACATTGAAGTGGCGCCGCCCTGGTGGCGCAGTGCCTATGCCTATGTCGGCTACTTGCTGCTGGCTGGTGTCTTTCTGCTGATGCTGCTTCGCTGGCGCCGGCAGCGCTGGGAAATGCAACACGCCCGGCTTGCCGCCGAACAGGCGCGTCAGGCCAAGAGTGATTTTCTGGCGACGATGACCCATGAACTGCGCACGCCATTGAACGGTGTGCTCGGTTCACTGCAATTGCTGCAGCGAACCAGTCTCTCCGGTGAGCAGCAGGAACATGCCTTCACCGTGCAGGCCTCGGCAAGCGAGCTGCTGCAGCACATTGATGACTTGCTCGATTACGCCCGACTGGAAGCGCGCCGGGTGGAACTGAAAATCGAAGTGGTGGATTTGCCGGAGCTGGTGCAGGAAGTGGTCGCCGCGCAGCGGCCGCGCGCCAGCGAGAAAGGCTTGGCGTTGGAACTGACACTCGCCAGCGATTTGCCGCGCTATTGGCGCGCCGACGGTCAGCGCCTGCGCCAGATTCTGACCCAGCTGCTTGGCAACGCGATCAAGTTCACTGTGCGCGGTGGTGTGCTGGTCGCAGTGGAAGGCAAAGACGGCGCGCTGCAATTGATTGTCCGCGATACCGGCATCGGCATGGACAAGGCAACGCAAGCGCATCTGTTCCAGCATTTCAGTCAAGGCGAAAGCGGCTGGAATCGTCGCTTTGCCGGCAAGGGCCTGGGTCTGGCGCTGTGCCGGGAATTGATCGAATTGATGAACGGCAGCATCACTGCCAACAGCATTCTCGGCACCGGTTCGGAGTTTGTTGCCCAGTTGCCGCTGGCCGTGGTCACCAGCGTGGAAAATGATCGGGACAAATCCACCACCTCTGCTACTAGCAATGCAGCAGGGAGTGGCGCTGCCGGTGCCATCGCGGGCACACCGCTTACGGCAACCGCGGCCTCGATCGTTACCTCAACCGCTACTGCCACATCCGCAGTTCCGGCGTCATCGGCGGCTACACACAGTGTCGCTGTCGCTCGCGCCGCGACCGTGAGTGCGGCCAGCGTCAATATGCACGGCGCCAAAGTGTTGCTGGTCGAGGACAATGCCATCAATCGGCAGGTTGCCCAACGCATGTTGGAGAAATTGGGTTGTCAGGTCGATACCGTTGACGATGGTCTGGCGGCGCTCGCTGCCGTCAGCGCCGATGGTCAGTATCTTTGCATTTTCATGGATTGTCAGATGCCGGTGATGGATGGCTTTGAAGCCACCCGGCAGCTGCGCGCCCGCGGCATCCATACGCCAGTTGTCGCGGTCACCGCCAACATCATGGCCGGCGATCGTGAGCGCTGCCTCGCTGCCGGCATGACCGACTATCTGGCCAAACCGATTTCGCTGGATGCCTTCGCTACCGTGCTGTCGGCCTTTGTTGCGGCGACAAATGTAATGGCGACAACGCGCGACTGATTCCAGCGGTGGTGATCTATCACCCATCAATCTGGCGCTAGAACGGCCGCAGTACTGCCAGCAAAATGATAGCGATCAGCGGCAGAACCGGAATCTCGTTGATGGCGCGATAAAAGCGCTCGCTGCGGCGGTTACGGTCGGCAGCAAAATCTGCAAGCAGCTTGCCGCACCAGATGTGGTAGCCAATCAGCAGCAGTACAAATGCCAGTTTGATGTGCAGCCAGCCTTGCTGCCGGAACCAGTCCAATCCGTAGCCGTGAATCAGCAACAGGCCAAACAGTATGGTCAGCACGCCGCCCGGTGTGGTGATGGCCCAGAACAGTTTCCGCTCCATTACCTTGAAGCGTTCGTTATTTTCCGCATCCTTGACTTGGCAGTGGTAGACGAACAGCCGCGGCAAATAAAACAAACCGGCAAACCAGGTCACCATGAAAATCAGGTGCAGTGCTTTCAGCCACAACATCAAATGCTCTCCGCGCCGCTTTTGAGTGCAGCGTTATAGGGTCAGTGTTTGTAGGTATAGAAACTTTCAATCTTGCCGCGGGTGACGACACCGGCGATCCGTTCCTGATTGCCGCGCTGGAACACGTAGGCCGCATCGACCTGTTTTTCGTCCATGTTGTCGAGCGCTTCGGCCAGTGTGGCTTGCAAATGCACCGAGGCGAGATTTTCCCGCTTGCCCGGAATATCGAGCAGATCGACGGTCTCGGCGTTGTCTTCTATCAAGGCGCGGGCCAGTTCGGTGGCATGCATCAGGGCAATTGGCCAGTTGCCATCGCGGACCAGCAGCCAGCGTGGTTCGCCGCGCAGCAGGATTTCGGCATCGTGCCGGCTCAGCTGTTTGTTGACCAAAACAAAACTGCTGTCCATCACGGTGCCGACGGCGGCCCGGCGGAGCAGCTCCTTGAGCGGACTGACCCGGACTTCGACGCCGCGGATCGCCAGCAAGGTGTGAATGATCGAGCGCTGCTTGAAACCCTGACTGACCACCAGATTGGCAATCACGACAGTCAGCATGCCGGGCAAAATGATATTGGGATTGCCGGTCAACTCCAGCAGCGCCATCAACGCGGCCATCGGTGCTTGCAGCGTTGCCGACATCAGCGCCGCAAGGCCGAGCATGGCGTAGAAGCCGCTGCCAGAATGTGGTTCCGGCAATAGTGCACTGACGCCGGTTCCAATCAAACCGCCGAGCGTGGCGCCGATGAACAGTGACGGGCCGATGGCGCCGCCCGGCACACTGAGACCGCTGCAAAGTGTGGTTGCGAGCGTTTTGCCGAGCAGCGCAAACAACAAAATGGTCCACGGCAAACTGCCGTGAAAACTGGCGCTGACAGTGTCGTAACCGGTGCCCATGATTTCCGGAACTACTAGCGCCAATACGCCGATGACAATGCCGGCGATGGCCGGACGCGTCCACAGTGGCCAGGGCCGGGTCAGGCTGGCGACTTTGGTGGTCGCAGCGATAAAACCGCTTGACCACAGTCCGGCCAACAGGCCGAGCAAAACCACGGCCGGAATTTCCCAGAGCGACAACAAATCAAGGGCAGGCACTTCATAGGCGATGTGATTGCCGAACGCCAGTCGTGCCATGACGGTGCTGACCACGGCGGCAAGAATGACCGGAATGAAGCTGGCGATGGTGTATTCCATCATCACCACTTCGAGCGCAAAAATAACGCCGGCAAGCGGCGTGTTGAAGCAGGCGGCAATGGCGGCAGCAGCGCCACAACCGACCAGCACCCGCAAGCTGTTGTTGGGCAGGCGCAGCGATTGACCGGTGAGACTGGAAACTGCACTACCCAGATGAATGGCCGGGCCTTCGCGACCGACCGGCATGCCGCAGGCGAGCACCAGACCGCCGGCGAAGAATTGCACCAGCGCATTTTTCAGCGGCAGATGGCCTTGATGCTCGGACAGGCGCTCCAGCACATGACCAACGCCCATCGCACGCACGTGGCGTGGCAGCACATGAAGTACGACGCCGATCACAAAACCGCCAATGACCGGCAACGCCAAGCGCAGCTGCCAGGGCAGTGATTCGAAATCCTGGGCACGGACTTGCTGGCCGAACCAGAGCAAAATGGCAGCGTCCGTATAGATGCGGAACAGCAAAATCACGCCGCCGGCCAGCAGGCCGACCAGCAAGCCGAGCAGCGCCAGCAAAAGCAGGGCATCCATCCCTGCCAGCCGTAGCCGGGCTCGCTCCATCAGTGACATAATCCCGCCGGTTTGCCTTGAGACTTCTTTTGCTGATTGTAGAGGAGTCTGCCGCGGCGTTCACGGCACTTCCCGGGAAATTGCATGAACAAGAACACGACTTCGCAGTATGTGGTGGTGGAACGCAAGCCGCGCAGCTGGCATCTGCGCCGCTGGCTCTTGATTCTGTTGGTGCTGGCAGCGGTCTTTGTCGCTGGCCGGGTAGAGGATTATTACGTGCGGCGCCAGCTGGCCGATGCCCGCACCGAGCTCAGCGAGCAAGTCAGTCAGCTGCAACGTGAACTGGCAATGGAGAAGCAGACCCGGACCGCGCTCAGCCAATCGCGGCAAGTGGACCAGATGGCGTCCAGTGAGCTGCAGACCACGCTGAAGACCTTGCAGGACACGGTCAAGGAGCTGGAGAAGGAAAACGCCTTCTATCGCAGCATCATGAATCCGAGCGGCGAGAAGAGCGGCTTGCAGATCGAGTCGTTCACGGTGCTGCCGCTCGGTGCCGATCGGGTCCGCTACCGTCTGGTGCTGGCACAGCTGCGCAGTCACGAAAAGAATCTGCGCGGCCGGCTGCAGGTGCAATTGGTCGGCACCGACAACAAGGCGCTTGATTTGTTTGTCTTGGCGGGAGTCAAAGCTGAATCACAGAAATTTGATTTCCGTTACTTCCAGAATGTCGAGGGTGAAGTGGCGCTCCCGGCCGGTTTTGTCCCGCGCGAAGTGCGGGTCAGTGCGAGCCAGGACGGTTTGCCGGCGGTCGAGCGACTCTTTGCCTGGCCTCAACCGGAGCAACAAAATGTTCAGTAGTCAGTCGAAGCACGGGTTTGGCGGTGGCAATGACCGCAAGGCCGGTCCGGCCCTTCAGCGGGAGCAGCACTATGTTTGGTAATGACAAGAAAAAGGGCGTGAAACTGGTCCGTGGCGGCAGCGTTGATACGCTGGTATCGCCGCATACCACCATCACCGGCAATATCCGTTTTACCGGCGTGCTGTATCTGGATGGCACGCTTGAGGGCAATGTCGAATCGGATGATCCGAAAGCCCTGCTGACCATCGGCAACAGCGGTGTCGCCAAGGGCGAAGTGCGGGTGCCGAATGTGGTGATTCATGGCCGGGTCGAGGGCGATGTCTATGCCAATGCCCATGTCTCGCTGAGCGCGGACGCCCGTATTCACGGCAACGTCTATTACCACCTGATCGAAATGAGCATGGGTGCCGAAATCAACGGCCAACTGGTACACAAACCGGCAGAGCCACCGAAAGGGCTGGAACACAAGCCGGATTCGCCCAGCGTCTGACGCCGGCTCACACCGGGCATCCGGTCGATTTGCGTCGGCCGGGTGCTTTATCTGATAATTCCACTCAGGTTTTCCCCGTTGCATGGGTTTCCGGCGCTTGGCTTTGCCGGGTGGTGTCCCCACCTTGATAGCCCCGGACCCGCAGGAGTGGTCATGAACGCAGTAACCGAGCTGTTGCCCGATGCTATCCCGTCGCCGATGACCTTTTCGGCGTCCGCGGCGGCCAAGGTCCGCAGCCTGATTGACGAAGAGCAGAACGAAAACCTGAAGCTGCGGGTTTTTGTCACCGGTGGCGGCTGCTCCGGCTTTCAATACGGTTTCACCTTTGACGAGAACCAGGCCGAGGACGATACCGAGATCCTGCGCGACGGCGTCAAGCTGCTGGTCGACCCGATGAGCTTCCAGTATCTGGTCGGCGCCGAGATTGATTACACCGAAGGTCTGCAAGGCGCCCAGTTTGTTATCCGTAACCCGAATGCCAAGAGCACCTGCGGCTGCGGATCGTCATTTTCGGTTTGAAATCAGTTTGTTAACTTCAAGACAAAACGCCAGCGGAAGCTGGCGTTTTGCTTTCTGGCGCCACCGCCGGGCTGGTAATCCCGGCGGATCCCTTGCTAGATTCCGGCTCGTTCGTGTGGCGCCATCGGGGCAGGCCCGAACGGCGAAGGCCCTAACGGCGAAGGAGGGGCGCGATGGCGTGGTTCTGGTTGGTCGTGGCCGGTGTGCTGGAAATTGCCTGGGCGTCGGCGCTGCCGGCAACTCAGGGCTTCAGCAAGTTCTGGCCCAGCGTGTTTGTGCTGGTGGTCGGTACGCTCAGCGTCATCGTGCTTGGCTGGGCGGTCAAGTCGTTGCCGGTAGGCACCGCCTATGCTGTCTGGACCGGCATCGGCACGCTCGGCACGGTGATCATCGGCATGCTGTGGTTAAACGAGCCGCGCGATGCGGCGCGCCTGTTCTTTATCGCGATGATTGTTGCCGGCTGCGTTGGCTTGAAGCTGGTCACCAAAGACGTGGCCTGATCTTGTGAAGTGCTGGGAAAGTTCGACAAGCTGGCGATAACGGACGAGCCACATCGAAACTCGAAAAAAAAGCGGCGCTCTCGGCGCCGCTTTTTTTTCAAACCACTGATGCCGTAACGGGCATCAGCCCGGCAGATAGATGCTGCCCAGCACTGCCGGCCGACTGGCGCCGGTGACAATCGGCAGATTGCCCGGTTGCTCCTGGATGCGTTGCCGGGCGAGCCAGGCGAAGGCCATCGCTTCGACCCAGTCGGCGGCTATGCCGAGTTCATCGGTTTTGCCGACCTTGCTGGTCGGCAGCTGCACTTGCAGTGCCCGCATGATCGCGATGTTGTGGGCGCCGCCGCCGCAAACATAAATTTCCGGGTTCTTCATCATCGGCAGCGCTTTTACAGCATCGGCAATGGTGTGCACGGTCAGCGCCAGCAAGGTGGCCTGCACGTCGGCCACGCCCGGCCGACCGAAGTCGGCGAGCTGGCGCATCAGCCATTCCATCGAAAAATATTCCGGGCCGGTGCTTTTCGGTGGCCGCTGGGCAAAGAACGGATCTTCGAGCATGGTTTGCAGCAGCGCCGGCTGGATGCGACCGCGGGCGGCCAGCATGCCGTCCTTGTCCATCGGCTCGCCGAGCATGCGCTGACACCAGCCATCGAGCAGGGTATTACCGGGGCCGGTGTCAAATCCGAGAATCGGCGAGAACTGGCCACGCGGCAACACGGTGACATTGGAAATGCCTCCGATATTGCAAATCACCCGGTCCGCTTGCCGGCTGCGGAATACGCTGTCGTGAAAGGCCGGCACCAGCGGTGCGCCCTGGCCGCCAAGCGCGACATCCTTGCGGCGAAAATCGGCGACCACGCGGATGCCGGTTTCGACAGCGATGACGTTCGGGTCACCGATTTGCAGGGTGAAGCGCGGATCGCTGTTCGGCCGATGCCGGATGGTTTGGCCGTGGCTTCCAATGGCGCGCACCTCGACCGATTCGACATTGGCTTTGGCCAGCAAATCGCGCACGGCTTTGGCAAACAGCTGACCGAGCTGGACATCCATGGCACCCATGCGATCAATCTCGTTGTCGCCGGGCTCGGTCAGGGCAAACAGTTGCTTGCGCAGCTCGGTGGGAAACGCCTGAAAGTGGGTTTCGACCATTTCCGGCTGTGGGGAAAAGCGCACCAATGCGACATCAATGCCATCCATGCTGGTGCCGGATAGCGCGCCTACATAATACTCAGCCATGTTTTCTCACGCGGTTTTGACGGTACTGAATGTGCAGCTCATACGGCAATTATTGTTGCTTCCACGGGAATGGGGCGTCTGCCGCGATTATTTCTTTTGCTGGATTATGCGCTAACGGGCCGTCGACCCGTTAGCTGACATCTGTGCGGATTTGTCACCTGGCCTGGGCCAGCAGCACGCGGGTGCGGGCATCGAGCCGGACCAGCGGGCCCTGAATGGCCGCGACAAAGCGCTCGCGCTCGCTGTTCGGGATGGGATCGGCTTGCGGCAGGACAACGGTACGCGGATTGCGCGCGCTGCCGTTGACCAGAAACTCGTAATGCAGGTGCGGCGCCGTGGCCAGCCCCGAGGCGCCGACATAGCCGATGATCTCGCCCTGGCGGACCCGGCTGCCGGCATGCAGGGCTTTGGCATAGCGCGACAAGTGGGCGTAATGGGTGGTGTATTGGTTGCCATGCTGGATGGCGATCAGCCGGCCATAGCCGCCTTTGACGCCCATGAAGCTGACCCGGCCGTCACCGGCGGCATAGACCGGAGTCCCGGCCGGCGCGGCGTAATCCACACCCTTGTGGGCGCGGATGGTGTTCAGAATCGGATGCTTGCGGGCCAGATTGAAGTTGGAGCTGACCCGCGAGAACGGCACTGGCGCCCGCAAAAAGGCTTTTCGCAGCGATTTGCCATCGGGGCTGTAATAGCTGGCGCGGCCGTCGGTATCGACATAGCGCACAGCGCGGAAACGCTGGCCCTGGTTGACGAACTCGGCCGCCAGAATCGGCCCGGGACTGATCGGTGTGCCATCGACCAGCCGCTCTTCATAGACCAGGGCAAATTGATCGCCTTCCCGCAGGTCCAGCACAAAGTCGATGTCGTAACCGAAGATATTGGCCAGTTCCATGATCACGCTGTCAGGCAGGCCGGCGCTCTGGCCGGCCGCAAACAGCGAGCTATTGATGGTGGCCGAGCCGAACTGCTCGCGGCTAATCACCGGCTTGCTTTCCTGCTTGGCGACAAACGTCAGACCCTGCCGCTGAATGACCAGACTGTTCAGCGCATCCTGTTCATAACGGATGGCCTGCAATTGGCCGTGTTCATCCAGGCTGAAACTGAGCTGACGACCGGGCAACACCTTGCGCAGCACATCGGAGGCGATCGGCAGCTGCATGATGTCGTGCAGATCGCGCGGGTTCAGATTGTTGCGTTTGAACAAGCTCGACAGGCTGTCGCCAGAACGAATGGTGGCGTTTTGCCATGGCAATTCCGGCACCACTTGCAGCGCCAGATCCGCCACCGACAGCGGCAACTCGGCGCGCGGGGCCTGAGCAAGGCTGGCGTCGGCGGCAGGTGACAGCGGCGGTGCGACCAGCGGCTCGGAGTGCGGCAGCGGCAGCCATAGCGCCGCTGCCAGCAAGGCCACGCTCGCCATGACGAGATAATGCCGGGAGCCAAATCGGGCCAAGATGCCGGGCACCGGACCTTGGTCCTTGTGGTGCGAGGGGTGGAAATCCTGCTGCTGCATGGTCCGCCAATGCCCTTATAAAGTTGCCGGATAAGGTAGCGGCCGGCCAATCCTCCGGTCAATAGACTTGTGAATAAAATCAATATGATGCGAAACAAAGCTTGGCACCGGCTCACGCGGGGTCTGGCGCGGCGAAAAGCCAGTGCTGTCATTGTTGGACGGTACGGGCTGGATCGGGCCTGCTAGAATCGCCGGCCCGGCGCCTGGCCGGGATTCTTCCTCAGTAATGAAACACCGTGGTGGCGGGAAAATAATGGCCGATTGGCAAGAGCCCAGTAGCTGGCAAGAACAGTACGAAGAGCTGATGCGTGGCGTCGGTGAGTGCATCGTTGCAGACGATTTGAAAGAGCGATTGAAGGCCGGCAAACGCCTGCGGGTGAAAGCGGGCTTTGATCCGACTGCACCGGATCTGCATTTCGGCCATACCGTGCTGCTGAACAAGATGCGCCAGTTCCAGCAATTCGGCCATGAAGTGGTGTTTCTGATTGGCGATTTCACCGGCATGATCGGCGACCCCACCGGCAAGAGCGCCACCCGGCCGCCGCTAACCAAAGAGGACGTGCTGGAAAACGCCAAGACCTATCAGGCCCAGGTCTTCAAGATTCTCGACCCGGAAAAAACCGTGGTCATGTTCAACTCGGAATGGATGGGCAAGATGTCCAGTTCCGACATGATCAAGCTGGCCGCCCAGTACACGGTGGCGCGCATGCTGGAGCGCGATGATTTCTCCAAACGCTATCAAGGCAACCAGCCGATCGCCATTCACGAATTTCTCTATCCGTTGGTGCAGGGCTATGACTCGGTCGCGATGAAATGCGACGTCGAGCTCGGTGGCACCGATCAGAAATTCAACCTGCTGGTGGGTCGTGAACTGCAGAAAAGCTACGGACAAAAGCCACAGATCGTCATCACCATGCCGCTGCTCGAAGGTCTCGACGGGGTCAAGAAAATGTCGAAATCGCTCGGCAATTACGTCGGTATTGCTGAGTCGGCCAATGACATGTTCGGCAAGATCATGTCGGTATCGGATGAGCTGATGTGGCGCTGGTTCGAGCTGCTGAGCTTCCGGCCATTGAAAGAAATCGCTGGGCTAAAGCAGCAAATTGCCGAAGGTCGCAACCCGCGTGACGTCAAGTTTGAACTGGCCAAGGAGCTGATTGCCCGGTTCCATGATCAGGCTGCCGCTGACGCCGCCCAAGCCGAATTTATTGCTCGCTTCTCGCAAGGCGCGCTACCGGAAGATCTGGAAGAGATTGCGCTGGCCTGCACCGATGATGGCACCGGCATGCCGATTGCCAGACTGCTGAAAGAGGCGGGTTTGGTCGCGTCAACGTCGGAGGCAATCCGGATGATCAAGCAGGGCGCGGTCAAAGTGGACGGTTACAAACTGGATGACGACAAGCGTGTGATTGCGCGCGGTACTGTTGCGGTATTCCAGGTTGGCAAGCGCCGCGTTGCCCGGGTGACGCTGCAGTAAAAATGCACAGAAAGCAGTAAAACGCAGTCAGAACGACGGCAGCCGCAGGCTGCCGTTGTCATTTGGTCAGTTGGGAAAACCAAGGAAAACTGCCTGTTTTTCGGCCTTTTTGCGCAGCGGCCGGTCAAATTGCGCAAGCCTTGTACGACTTGTCAAAAAGATTTCAAAAAGATGTTGCGCTGCGGTTTTGCCCGCCTATAATGCGCGCCCTGTCGACGCACAACGCGCTGACGGCAGCGCAAGCAGCCGGCCAGTAGCGGCGAAGACGGGGTCAGCAAGTCAGTCGCCAGTCTCTTATATAGAAGCTAGCGACACGGTAAAAAAGCCGGAAACGACGTGTTGACAAGCAGATGGGGTGCTGTAGAATGTGCGCCCCGCCGGACGGTAAGTCTGGCGATGTGCTGGATGGTGAATCCGGTGCTGCCGAAAGGCAAACGCTCTTTAACAACATGAACGAAG
>NZ_JABMEG010000004.1 GCF_013179735.1 Permianibacter fluminis
TTTGCATTAAGAGCTTGGCGATGACCTACTTTCGCATGAGACAAGCCCACACTATCATCGGCGCTGAGTGTTTTCACTTCCGAGTTCGGAAAGGGATCGGGTGGTTCCCACTCGCTATGGTCGCCAAGCAAACCGTTTTACCGTCTTGAGTACGTGCCCGTACTCAACACAGCCAATCTGGGTAGCGAGACTTGTTCGCTCGCGGCGCGCTGCGCCGCTCGGGTAATGCATATGTTGTCAGTTTAGTCGTCTTCACCAACAAACGCTTTGGGCGTTATATGGTCAAGCCACACGGGCAATTAGTATCAGTTAGCTCAACGCCTCACAGCGCTTACACACCTGACCTATCAACGTTGTAGTCTGCAACGGCCCTACAGAGCGGTTAAACCGCTAGTGAGAACTCATCTTGAGGCACGCTTCCCGCTTAGATGCTTTCAGCGGTTATCGTTTCCGTACATAGCTACCCGGCAGTGCCACTGGCGTGACAACCGGAACACCAGAGGTACGTCCACTCCGGTCCTCTCGTACTAGGAGCAGCCCCTCTCAATTCTCAAACGCCCACGGAAGATAGGGACCGAACTGTCTCACGACGTTCTGAACCCAGCTCGCGTACCACTTTAAATGGCGAACAGCCATACCCTTGGGACCGGCTACAGCCCCAGGATGTGATGAGCCGACATCGAGGTGCCAAACACCGCCGTCGATATGAACTCTTGGGCGGTATCAGCCTGTTATCCCCGGCGTACCTTTTATCCGTTGAGCGATGGCCCTTCCATACAGAACCACCGGATCACTTAGACCGTCTTTCGACCCTGCTCGACATGTCCGTCTCGCAGTCAAGCACGCTTTTGCCTATGCACAATCCCGACGATTTCCGACCGTCGTTAGCGTACCATCGTGCTCCTCCGTTACTCTTTGGGAGGAGACCGCCCCAGTCAAACTGCCCACCACACATTGTCCCCAGCCCAGATAATGGGCCCAGGTTAGAACTCAAAAATTGCCAGGCTGGTATTTCAAGGTTGACTCCATGGCAACTGGCGTCACCACTTCAAAGTCTCCCAGCTATCCTACACAGACAAGTTCTAAGTCCAATGTGAAGCTACAGTAAAGGTGCACGGGGTCTTTCCGTCTTTCCGCGGGTACACTGCATCTTCACAGCGATTTCAATTTCACTGAGTCTCGGGTGGAGACAGTGCCGCCATCATTACGCCATTCGTGCAGGTCGGAACTTACCCGACAAGGAATTTCGCTACCTTAGGACCGTTATAGTTACGGCCGCCGTTTACCGGGGCTTCGATCAAGAGCTTCGCTTTCGCTGACCCCATCAATTAACCTTCCGGCACCGGGCAGGCGTCACACCCTATACGTCCACTTTCGTGTTTGCAGAGTGCTGTGTTTTTGATAAACAGTTGCAGCGGCCTATTTTCTGAGACCAGTCAATGCTTCGGGGGCAAGCCCCTACACACCGACCGGCGCACCTTCTCCCGAAGTTACGGTGCCAATTTGCCTAGTTCCTTCACCCGAGTTCTCTCAAGCGCCTTGGTATTCTCAACCTGACCACCTGTGTCGGTTTCGGGTACGATTCAGTGTTGCCTGAAGCTTAGAAGATTTTCCTGGAAGCGTGGCATCAATCACTTCGCTACCGTAGTAGCTCGTTATCAGTTCTCGACATTGTGCCCCCGGATTTGCCTAAGAGCACTGCCTACCACCTTGAACCGGGACTACCGTCACCCGGCTGATCTAGCCTTCTCCGTCTCTCCATCGCAGCAACACCAAGTACGGGAATATTAACCCGTTTCCCATCGACTACGCTTTTCAGCCTCGCCTTAGGGGTCGACTTACCCAGCTCCGATTAACGTCGAACTGGAACCCTTGGTCTTTCGGCGTGGGGGTTTTTCACCCCCATTATCGTTACTCATGTCAGCATTCGCACTCGTGATATCTCCAGCAGACTTCTCAATCCACCTTCACAGACTTACACGACGCTCCTCTACCATGCATCTTGCGATGCATCCGCAGCTTCGGTATATCGCTTAGCCCCGTTACATCTTCCGCGCAGGCCGACTCGACCAGTGAGCTATTACGCTTTCTTTAAATGATGGCTGCTTCTAAGCCAACATCCTGGCTGTCTGAGCCTTCCCACATCGTTTGCCACTTAGCGATAATTTGGGGACCTTAGCTGGCGGTCTGGGTTGTCTCCCTCTTCACGACGGACGTTAGCACCCGCCGTGTGTCTCCCGTGATTGCACTTCCTGGTATTCGGAGTTTGCATCGGTTTGGTAGGACGGGATGTCCCCCTAGCCGAAACAGTGCTCTACCCCCAGGAGTGAGACACGAGGCGCTACCTAAATAGCTTTCGAGGAGAACCAGCTATCACCACGTTTGATTAGCCTTTCACCCCTAGTCACAGCTCATCCCCTACCTTTTCAACGGGAGTGGGTTCGGACCTCCAGTACCTGTTACGGCACCTTCATCCTGGCCATGACTAGATCACGTGGTTTCGGGTCTACAACCAGCCACTGAACGCCCTGTTCAGACTCGCTTTCGCTACGCCTCCCCTATTCGGTTAAGCTCGCGACTGATCGTAACTCGCTGACCCATTATACAAAAGGTACGCAGTCACCCTTACGGGCTCCCACTGCTTGTATGCATACGGTTTCAGGATCTATTTCACTCCCCTTACAGGGGTTCTTTTCGCCTTTCCCTCACGGTACTGGTTCACTATCGGTCGATCAGGAGTATTTAGCCTTGGAGGATGGTCCCCCCATCTTCAAACAGGGTTTCTCGTGCCCCGTCCTACTTGTCGCAAACTTAGTTCCACCAACGCCATTTCGAGTACGGGGCTATCACCCTGTATCGCCGGACTTTCCAATCCGTTCCTCTATGACATCGGCTAAAGATTGCTGGCTGGTCCCCGTTCGCTCGCCGCTACTAGGAGAATCTCGGTTGATTTCTTTTCCTTCGGGTACTGAGATGTTTCACTTCCCCGAGTTCGCTTCACACACCTATGTATTCAGTGAGTGATGACCGTTAAAACGGCCGGGTTTCCCCATTCAGATATCTGCGGATCAAAGCCCATTTGCCGGCTCCCCGCAGCTTTTCGCAGGCTGTCACGTCTTTCATCGCCTCTGATCGCCAAGGCATCCACCGTATGCACTTCTTCACTTGACCATATAACCCCAAAGGGTCTCAAGCAAAGACTTACCTTACTGACATGCATTACCTAATGAGAACGCACTCGTTAATGCGCAGGTTCTACACCCGCACCGAACGCGATCTCACGCTTTCAAGTCTCGTTACCAGATTGTTAAAGAACATTACCGACGCACAGTCAGTGCCCAGCATTCTCTTTCCTTTTCGATGATTTCAACGAATCACCACAGAACGAAGAACACTCGGCACTGACAGCTTGACTGAACACTTCCCAGTATTGGTGGAGCTAATCGGATTCGAACCGATGACCCCCTGCTTGCAAAGCAGGTGCTCTACCAACTGAGCTATAGCCCCCTGTATCGTTCGCCTTCGCGAGAATTCAGGCTTCACTGTTTTTCAACTGTGGAAGTAGGCGTTTTCGCACACTCACCGATATTTGGTGGGTCTGAGTAGACTTGAACTACCGACCTCACCCTTATCAGGGGTGCGCTCTAACCACCTGAGCTACAGACCCGTGTCAGTCTTGCCGGACGAAGTAATCTGTGTGAGCACTTGGCGCAGAACGCGCAACAGGTTTTAAGGAGGTGATCCAGCCGCAGGTTCCCCTACGGCTACCTTGTTACGACTTCACCCCAGTCATCGACCACACCGTGGACGGCGCTCCCCTTGCGGTTAAGCTACCGGCTTCTGGTGCAGTAAACTCCCATGGTGTGACGGGCGGTGTGTACAAGGCCCGGGAACGTATTCACCGCAGCAATGCTGATCTGCGATTACTAGCGATTCCGACTTCACGGAGTCGAGTTGCAGACTCCGATCCGGACTACGATCGGCTTTTTCGGATTGGCTCCATCTCGCGATATCGCAACCGTTTGTACCGACCATTGTAGCACGTGTGTAGCCCTACTCGTAAGGGCCATGATGACTTGACGTCATCCCCACCTTCCTCCGGTTTGTCACCGGCAGTCTCCTTAGAGTTCCCAACTTAATGATGGCAACTAAGGACAAGGGTTGCGCTCGTTGCGGGACTTAACCCAACATCTCACGACACGAGCTGACGACAGCCATGCAGCACCTGTCTCAGAATTCCCGAAGGCACTCCCGTATCTCTACAGGATTCTCTGGATGTCAAGAGTAGGTAAGGTTCTTCGCGTTGCATCGAATTAAACCACATGCTCCACCGCTTGTGCGGGCCCCCGTCAATTCATTTGAGTTTCAACCTTGCGGCCGTACTTCCCAGGCGGTCGACTTATCGCGTTAGCTTCGCCACTAAAAACCACGAGGGTCTCCAACGGCTAGTCGACATCGTTTACGGCGTGGACTACCAGGGTATCTAATCCTGTTTGCTCCCCACGCTTTCGTGCCTCAGTGTCAGTCTTAGGCCAGGCGGTCGCCTTCGCCACTGATGTTCCTTCCGATATCTACGCATTTCACCGCTACACCGGAAATTCCACCACCCTCTCCCAGACTCGAGTCTTCCAGTCCTGAATGCAGTTCCCAGGTTAAGCCCGGGGATTTCACATCCAGCTTAAAAGACCACCTACGCACGCTTTACGCCCAGTAATTCCGATTAACGCTCGCACCCTCTGTATTACCGCGGCTGCTGGCACAGAGTTAGCCGGTGCTTATTCTGCAGGTAACGTCAATTCGCACGGTTATTAACCGTACGACCTTCCTCCCCGCTTAAAGAGCTTTACAACCCGAAGGCCTTCTTCACTCACGCGGCATGGCTGGATCAGGGTTGCCCCCATTGTCCAATATTCCCCACTGCTGCCTCCCGTAGGAGTCTGGACCGTGTCTCAGTTCCAGTGTGGCTGATCATCCTCTCAGACCAGCTACCGATCGTCGCCTTGGTGAGCCATTACCTCACCAACTAGCTAATCGGGCATCGGCCGCTCAAATAGCGTGAGGCCTTGCGGTCCCCCACTTTCCCCCTCGGGGCGTATGCGGTATTAGCGCAAGTTTCCCTGCGTTATCCCCCACTACTCGGCACGTTCCGATGCATTCCTCACCCGTCCGCCGCTAAGGTATTGCTACCTCCGCTCGACTTGCATGTGTTAGGCCTGCCGCCAGCGTTCAATCTGAGCCATGATCAAACTCTTCAGTTCAATCTTTACTGACTCAATACTCGCTTGCTTCTCAAATTACTTTGCGAAGTTCACTTGCATTGTTTACATCGTGTTTCTTTCGTCGCACGAATCCACGCAAGTGCCCACACAGATTACTTCGTTCATGTTGTTAAAGAGCGTTTGCCTTTCGGCAGCACCGGATTCACCATCCAGCACATCGCCAGACTTACCGTCCGGCGGGGCGCACATTCTACAGCACCCCATCTGCTTGTCAACACGTCG
>NZ_JABMEG010000005.1 GCF_013179735.1 Permianibacter fluminis
GCACTCCGGCTCATGGTGGCGCGACTGGCATGACTGGGTTACGCAGGACAGCAAAGAGCTGGTGCCGGCACGGCAAATTGAACAAGCGCTGGAACCGGCGCCGGGCAGTTATGTGAAAGTGAAAGTGAAAGTGTGATCGAAAGAGCTGACAACGTCGCGTAATTCACTACCCCCTCCCGGCCTCCCCCTTCACAGGGGGAGGAGTGCCGCACTCTCCCCATAATGAGCTCCTTCCCCGTAAAGTACTGAGCGAGGTCCCCTACAGGGCTCTAGGCTCCCTCCCCTGTCAAGGGGAGGGCTGGGGGTGGGGTAATTTACGAGACTAC